>JBGPFL010000790.1:0-3201 GCA_041483295.1 Blastocatellia bacterium
CACAAATTGACACGAATTATTCGTGATCATTCGTGTAATTCGTGTAATTCGTGGCTGTTCCTTCCGCCTTGACATAAGACCGCTCTTAGTAGGAAAGTGTCTCCCTGTAACCCCTACCCGCATAGTCTGAAGGACCGTAGTCGACAAGTGGCGCCAGTGATTATCACGGCGACGAGGCTCGCATCTGTTCATCCCGCATCTGGCGATGCTCTGTCCGGAACACTCGCGTGGAGGAGCCATGAACAATAAAGACGCTTCGAACAAGAAGTCCGGCAACAAAGAGACCCAGCCTGAAGTCTCGAGGAGAAACTTCCTCGCCAAGGCCGCGATCGGCGCCGGAGCGGCCGCTGCGACCGTGGTCGGGCGCGGCAAGGCCTACGCGGGCGACGAGACGGACTCCAGACCCATCAAGATTCCGGACGAGTTCACGCTGTCCACGAAGGTGCCTCCCACTAGGGCCACCTTTCCTATGACAGGGGCTCAGGTCTTCGCTCGAGTGTGCAAAGAGGAGGGCCTCGCTGCGCTCTTCTGCTGCCCGGGGAATTACAATGTCATTAACGCGATCGCACTGGAGGGCATCCCTGCATACTCGGGCAGGAATGAAGGCTCGATGTGCCATGCAGCGGACGCGTTTATCAGGGTGACCGGAGAGATCGCCGCCGCGTCGGGCACCGAAGGGCCAGGCTTCACCGACATGATCTGCGCGGTTGCGGCTGCCAATGCGGCTCGCACGCCTTTGCTGGTGCTCGCCAGTAACATGTCGCTGAACAACGAAGATACCGAAGCGGGCATTCAGCTCCAGTATCAGCAGCCGGCTACCGAGGGTTTGAAGAAATACGGCAAGCGGCTCATCACTCCTTCGCGCGTGCACGAGTACGCGGGATACGCCTTCAGGCAGTTGAGATCAGGGGTGCCAAGGCCGGTACACATCGACTTCCCAAGCGAGGTGTATCGAGCGCAGTTCAAGAGCGCGGCCGACCTCTCCTACTACTTCGACAAGTCGAAATACCGGACCGAGTCCAAGCCTCATCCATCGCCGAAGGATATCAGCGCGGCGGTTGATCTGCTCAAGAGCGCCCAGCGGCCCATAATCGTCTCGAGCAACGGCGTCTTCTATAACCGGGCGTGGGATGCATTGAAGAAGCTCGCCGAGAAGGCTCAGATTCCGGTCGTGGAATCGGGCACCGTGAAGGGACAGTTCTCAGATGCGCATCCGCTTTCGGCCAACGCGTCGCCCGGAGCGCTGGCCAGCGCCGACGTGGTTCTGCTCGTCGGGCAGTACAGCATGCCCACGATCGGTGAGTTCGCCTTCGGACCGGATGCGAAGTACATTCGCGTCGACCCGTGCTCCGAAGATATCGGCCGCAACCTCCCGATAGACATCGGCATAGTGAGTTGTGAGAAGGCGGCCCTCGAAGCGCTCGCCGATGCCATGCCGAAAGCCAGTCACGATTCCTGGGTTGCGGAGGTCGCCGCTGCGAGGAAGAAGTTCGAGGATGAGACCGACGGCTTCTACAAGCTGGGATTGAGTTATAAGGACGCGGTGCATCCGGCGGTGATCGCCAAAGAGCTTGGCGACTTTTTGTATCGTGGGAACATTCCGAAAGAGGAGACGACGGTAGTCTCGGGCGGATATGGGATCGCGCGCTACACCAGGCGATGGCTGCGGGGATATCGGCCCGGCCAGATTATGAACGGGGCCTATCAGTACGGCGCGATCGGTCCCGACGTCGGGTATTCGATTGGCGTCGCCGCCGCGGTTCAGAACGGCATAAGCGTGCAGGCGCCTTACAAAGGACATCCCGTTGTGTGCATCACCGGAGATGCGGGCTTCGGCTACACGGCGATGGAGTTGGATACGCTGTCCAAGTATCGCCTGCCGGTGATCGTGATCGTGTATAACAACAACGCGTGGGGAACGTGGACTGGAAACAGCAACAACAAGGTTACCTTGAGCCTGCACCTGTTCCAGGAAAATCTGAGGTATGACAAGCTTGCCGAAGCGCTTGGGGCGCACGGCGAGTATGTGACCGGAGCCGAGCAGTTCCGCCCTGCATTGGAGCGATGCTACAAGATCGCAGTCGCGGAGAGCCGGCCTTCGGTCATCAACTGCCAGGCCAAAAAGGAATTCTGGATCAGAGACCAGTACCCGCCGGGCTTCCTGGGCAAAGTGGAGCCCGGATGTATGTCATACTTTCATTGAGCATCATTGAGCGGGGTCAGGCCCTCGATTTTGCGATTCTGATTTCAGTTGACGGGGTCGAGCGATGGCTAATCGATCCTTGAATGTTGTACGGGAAGGCCTCCAGGCCTACGCGGATCGAGGCGTCTTTCGCGGCTTCAGCGAAGCGAGAGCGACCCGTGGCGAACACTCGTTCACGTTTGAATGGCTGAGCCGCCGCCCGCTCCGCTTCACCGTCGACACGGAGAATGGCGTGTTGAAGTTCAAGAACCTTCTGCCGGGCGTGCCGTCGAATTCGCAGCTGTATTCGGAGCTCAGGCGGTTCGTCAACGAGCGGCACGATGGCGCGCTTCCCGAACATCGACGCATCGACCGGCGTCGCGCTGAAGTCACTTGTTCGAATCGCGGGGGCAGCGTCTCAATCGCCCTGACGGTCAAGAGGAATCAGTACGCCTACGGGGTGAACAAGATCGTCAATCTGGCTCACGAGATCTTTGTGTATCTGAAAGATCACTACGCGGACTATTTGTGGGAGAGTTTTGATGCGCCTCAGGAATAGCAGCGCCCTTTGCTTCTTGTTCGCCGCATTCAGCATCGCGCTCCTCGTGGCGGTGGTAGTGGCGCGAGACCGGCGGTCGAATCCGCCGCAGCATCCGCACCCGGAGGCAGAGAAGCTGAAGAATCCCGTTCCCAGCGATGGGGCGTCGATCGAAGAGGGAAAGAAACTCTACGGCCGGCATTGCGCCTCGTGCCACGGTCCAACCGGAAAGGGCGACGGCGGGATGGCCCTGTCCGGAGGAACGCCCGCAAATCTGACCGACGAGACCTGGGACCACGGCTCGAGCGACGGCGAGATATTCGTGGTGATTCGTGACGGCACATCGAGCGACATGGAAGCGTACAAAGAGAAGCTCACTGAGAAGCAGATCTGGCATCTGGTGAACTTCATTCGCAGCCTCGGACCGAAGCCTGCGAAGTGAGCCCTGTGATGCGTGATACGGAACCAGTGACGAATGACC
>JBGPFL010000791.1:0-3200 GCA_041483295.1 Blastocatellia bacterium
ATGAGAAACCGCAATCGAATTCGCTGTTATAGTCCACTAGTCGTTTGAAATCGTATGGCTGAAGCAAGAATCAGAGTGTTATTGGCGAAGCCGGGTCTCGACGGGCACGATCGCGGAGTCAAGGTGATCGCCCGGGCGCTACGCGATGCCGGAATGGAAGTGATATACACGGGACTGAGACAGACCCCCGAGCAGGTTGTGAGCGCCGCGGTTCAGGAGGACGTCGACGCGATCGGATTGTCGATACTATCGGGCGCCCACATGACGCTATTTCCGCGGGTCGTCGAACTCGCGCGCCAGGAAGGCCTGGACGACGTGATCATCTTCGGGGGTGGGATCATTCCCGATGAAGACATCCCTCAGCTGAAAGCACTCGGCGTGACTGAAGTCTTCACTCCCGGCGCCAGGATGGAGGATATAGTAAAGTTCATCCAGGCCAGATCCCGTCGCGCTACGGTGATCGCCACACAGACGCCTGAACACGTTGAATAGCAGCCCTGCCATGCACGTGCGGCACAGAGTTGACTCGCCGCTGCCAGACCTCAGCTCGGTGCTGAGCGCCGCCCTGCGTACCCGATCGCGAAAGTGAGAAAGCGAAATGAGACTAAAGCCTCTGGCGCTGCTGTTCCTGTTGGCCGGCTTACTATCATCGGCTCAAGCCCAGATCGATAAGCCTGCAACTCACGAGTGGCACGACGTAAGTCGTGACGTGTACGTCGATGGTGAGTTGGATCGCGGCGCTCAAGTCCTGATGTGCGATTCGCCGCGCCGCATTGCCGTGATCTCATCTCGACTCCGGGATTCAGTGGTGCTGGATCTCACGGCGAATACCGTTAACCTGACCTCCAGGAGTGCCTTGCGCCTCGCTTCGGATCGGAATTCGGCGACCTCCGAGGCCGGACTGCCGTTGCGTTCGATCGGCAAGTTCGCCGCCATCGACAGCACCACCTACCTGTTGTCGGCCGAGGGCAAATCGATCCTGTTCCGACCACACCCGGGTTTCACCGGCGAGATGAGCGAGGAGAAGCTCTATGAGGTTGCTCCTGTTTGGCGCTCGCTGATGGAGTCTTATCAGCCGCAAGCCGAAGCAGTGGCAGCCTTGAAGGCGAACGACAAAGATACCGACGTGACCCTGATATTCGGGACGTGGTGTCCAGACAGTAAGAACTACGTGCCGCGCCTGCTGAAGGCGCTGCATGCCGCTGCAAGCGACAAGCTGAAAGTGAAACTGGTCGGAATCGATAACCAGTTTCGCCAGCCGGTCAGCACGATACAGCCCCGCACGATAATCAACGTGCCGACGGTGATTGTAGAGCGGGGCGGCCGCGAAATAGGCCGCATCGTCGAGACGCCCGCGGCGGGCACCATCGAGGAGGACCTTGCCGCGATCTTGAGCGGAAGGCCGAATTTGCACAAAGGCAGATGGAGTCGCGGGCCCGAGACCGCTCACGGTGCTTATCTATATAAGGACCCGAACGGCAAGGAGTGTGGAACCGAGACATGGGTGCTCTACAGCACTTCCGACGGGGGATTCCTCGTCCACAGCCAGATCAATGCCGGCGAGCTTGCGACCGAGGTGTTCCACACGGTGAATGGCGCGGGAAAGACCACATTTGTCGAGATCACCAAAAGGCGTGGCGAGGCTGTCACTCGAGTAAGGTATAACATCGACGACCATACCCTGACGGCTCGACTGCGCGGCAACTTATCCGGCGTCGTGCAGCAGACCCTGGAGATGCCACAGCGCTTCGCCTTTTCCTCGCCGGCGGTCGCAGCTCAGGGTCGAGGTTGGCCCGAGGGCACTCGGGTCATTTCGACCTCACCCAGCTACTTCGTCCCGGCAGAGATGGATGACACGGTCGGCGCGCTCGATAAGACCAGCTACGAGCCACGGGGTGAGCAAACAGTTCGCGTGCAAGCTGGAGAGTTCCGAGCCAGATATGTCGTCCGCAAGTCGGCGAAAGAGACTTCAGAGTGGTGGCTGCACTCCGCCATCGGTGTTCCGATCCGAGGGAAGGTCGCCGGGGGAATGGAATACGTCCTAACCTCGCTCGAGATTTCCAGCAAGTGAATCGCAGCAGCGACCAGGGCCAGGATTTAGGACCCAGCATTTCGGCAACGAAGACCCCAAGGCCGTACCAAGTCAACGCGCGCGCCTTCTTCTTGTCTTCATATCCTGGTGGAGATCCTAAATCCTAAGTAAATCCTAAATTCCAAATTATTCCAAATCCTAAATCCTAGATCCTGAAATCCTTGGCCTTATGACCGTTTTGTTGCGACCGAACTCCGTCAATCTGATGAAGGCCTTGTGGATTCATCGATTGAATAGGTCTCGCTATGCTGTTAGGTGCTTAGAACTGTTGATTCTTCAGAGTCTTAGCAAAGGATAGAGAGTTTAGAGCGAAGCGGCACAGATCATGCAAAAGGTATCTTCGACTCTCGGAGGTATGTGCTCCGACAGGAGCCGATGCTTATGTTCGGATCTTCAGGTGATTTCCAAAGTAGGAAGCTTGCAGCCCCTTCTGCAGCACATTGGGTGAGATCAGGATCGAGCAAGACGGTAAGCGGTTTACTCGTGGGTGGCGAATGATAGCATTTAGACGAATTAGTGACCTCAGCCTTGCCCCTCAAAGCAAAGCGACAGATAGCGATTGGACCTCACGAGATTTGCTTGTGATGGACAACCTGTCGGTGGTCGAGATGGTGGTTCGACGCCTGGCGCGGAAGTTACCTCCAACCGTTGACATCGACGACATACAGAGCGCCGGCATATTGGGTCTGATGGACGCGGCGCAGAAGTACGACCCGAGCCGAGGAGCAAGGTTCCGCACCTACGCCGAAGTGCGTGTGCAAGGCGCGATCCTCGACTATCTCCGCTCACTGAGTTGGGCCCCGAGGGGGATGCATCGGCGGGCGAAGGAGATCGAGGCGGCTCGTTCAATCGTCGAGCAGCGCATAAGCGGGCCTGCAACGGTCACCGAGCTTGCACAGGAGTTGGACCTGACTATCGAGCAGTGTCACCAGCAATTGAGGCAAGCCGACACGCTTGACTTCTGCGAGGTCGAGGACGTGGTTAGGGAATTAGATCAGGTCCGCCAGTCGCAAGCCTCGAGCGATGCCTGCGACCCGCTGCTCCAACTCGAAGGGAAGTCAATGCTGGGGATCGTTTGGGAGGCTATCGAGACGCTGCCCGAACGCCA
>JBGPFL010000792.1:0-3199 GCA_041483295.1 Blastocatellia bacterium
AGTCGTGAGCTGGTTTGAGGACCTGGCCGGCAGCGACTCCTATCGCTTCGTGGCCCGCGCCGCTTATCTGGAAGAAGATCCGATTCTGGCGCTTGAGCTGAATCTCTTTGTCATCGATCTTCCTCGCCATGTACATCGTGCGGTACATGCCGAGCATGGTTTCGCGTTCGAGCCCGTGATACTTCTCTACTTGAGTCTGAACGGCCATCGATCCCCTCCCGATTGCGGATTGCGGATTTGGGATTGCGGATTTAGGAAGGAAATCCGCGATTCGAAATCCGCCATCCCACAAACGCCATCCGCCTGTCTTCATTCCGGCCGGTACTCCACGATGTGACCGGCGATCGCGGACGCAGCCACAGTGTATGGCGAAGCCAGGTACATCTGGCCCGGGCCGCTGCGACCTGGGAAATTGCGGTTCTGCGCGCTGATCACAACCTGTTCCTTCAGAGTGCTGACGCCAGGGCCGGCGTTTATACAAGCGCCGCAACTCGGCTCGATGATCTCGGCGCCCACCTCCCTGAGCACCTCGATGTAGCCTCGCTCCTCGCAATGCTTTCGAACCTCAATAGAGCCGAATTGAATGAAGCACTTCACCTCGGGACTGATATGCTCCCCTCGCGCCAATGCTTCTCGGAAGACGCGCACATACATGTCGAGGTCTTCTTTCTTGCCCGCCGTGCACGAGCCGCCGTATGCGATGTCGATCTTAACAGGAGCCTGAAGCTCATCTACAAACACGCCGTTTCCTGGATCGCCGGGCGTTGCAATCATCGGCCTTAGCTCGCCGGCATCGATGTCGATGGTCAGCGCGTACTCGGCATCCGGATCGCTTTGCATACCTTCGCAAAGCTTCTCGGCTTCTGCCCGTGGGAGGCCGCGTTCGACCATAAACTGGATGGTTTTTTCGTCGGCCGCGACGATGCCGGTGAACGCCCCGACTTCGGCAGCCATATTCGTCATCGTGGCTCGCTCGTCGATGTTGAGATCGGCAACGGCATCGCCGGTGTATTCGACGATCCGGCCGATGGCGTCCCCGTTGCGCACGAATTCCGTGCGCAGAATGGCGAGCATGAAGTCTTTAGCCGTCACGTTCTCAGGCTTGCGACCCGAGACTCTCACCCTCACCTGTTCGGGCACTCGGACGCGAACGTCTTTGGTGATCCAGGAATTGAAAACGTCGGTGGTCCCGACGCCAAAGGCCACGCAGCCTACGGCTCCCGCATGTGGCGTATGCGAATCAGATCCGATGATAATCTGGCCCGGCAGGGCGTAGTCCTGAAGTATCAGACTGTGGCAGATGGCTTCCGAGCCTCGGCGGTCCTTCTGCGCTCCGTGCAGCCTGACGTTCTGCTTGCGGGCGAACTCTTCCTGCTTCTGCACGAGCTGGTGCGCGAGGTCAAGCAGGCCCATCTTCACGCGCTCGGGCGGCATAACGTCGTCGAGAAACGTGAGGTGATCCTGAAAGAAGTAGACCGACGATGCGTCAGTAATCGGCTGGTCACCAACCAACTGCTCGTAGAAGATCGCCGCCATCGGCGTGACGTATTCGTGGCTGAAGCGAATATCGGTTCGAACAAATCCGGCATCGCCCGGCTTAACTGCCTCGATGCCAACCTGATTCTTCGCGAGGTCGGCGACGAAATGTTTGGCGAAGATTTTTTCCGCAAGCGTCATCGGCCGTTGAGGAGTTGTGACCTCTGGCAGCAGTACTCTCCCCTGAAGCCGAGCGACGTTGAAGCTGAACAGGCCGCCATACTCAATGATCTGGCGTGTTATGTCGTCCTCGCCGCGCGTGAACTCTTCGAGGGGAATCTCTTCGCCCCTGGCCAGGCGCTCGAGCACTTCGAAGTTCGTCGAGGTGAGGAGGCCGAGGTTCTGGCAATTCTGTTTGTAGATTCGCTCTATGTTCTCCGCGACGACCAGCCGGATACCCGCGGCCATCTCGGCGTATGGCGATTGTTCGCGGCTCGATCCCTTGCCTCGGCGCTTGCCGGAAGCGGAGGCGACAAAGCCGCCGTTACGGACATCCTTGCGCTTGATGGGGAATTCGTCCCCGCACTTGAGCCCGAGGTAAACAAAGTCGCCGAGCGTCTCGTCAAAGTGATAACAGATGTAAGCGGGCGTTATTTCGTCAGTTGAAATGTCGCTGCGCAGCGGATAGGAATTCTTTACGTCCAGGTCCTTGCCTTCGATTTGAGATCGCACGAGCGACGCGTCTTCGGTAAGGAACAGGATGCGGCCCGCGAGTTTGACGCTCGACGGACGCTTCTCGACTCTACGGTTCAATAGACTCTCGATCATCCTGAACACCCCTTGAAGAATGGATCTCAACCAATATTGGTGGCCGGTTTCAGAAGCCCGTGCCGGTAAGGCATATCTTAACCTGAGCGCCGCCACTTTGACAAAAGCAGAGAGATCTTCAGCCAACCCCAACCTTGATAGGTCTCAACACTCTCCCTATAATTGACGGGTTCAACAGTGGCTCGCGCAGGAGACTGTATGGCAATAACTACCGCGGACGTTGAAAAGATAGCCGAGCTTGCCAGACTCGACCTTACGCCCGAAGAGACCGAGTCTTTCACCAACCAGCTCAGCTCAATAATCACGCACATAGACAAGCTCAACGAACTCGATACCGGCAACGTCGCACCCATGTCGCATTGTTCGACCGCGACCGGGCACGCCGACTCTGCCTGGCGCGACGACATCGTCGGTCCGAGCCTCGGCGCAAAGGTCGCAACTGAAAATGCGCCTGACCACGAGGCTGGATATTTCAAGGTGCCGAGGGTGATAGGGGGTTAGTGGTCAGTGGTCCGTTGTCCGTTGCCAGTGGTGACGGCTTACCGCTCTCCAGCAACTGACAACTGACAACTGACCACGGACTAAGTGACAAATGACAATTGACCTAAGAGACCTCTCAATCAAGTCGCTTCGGGCCGGCATAGCAGCACGTGAGTTATCGGCGGTCGATATCTGCCGCGCGGCACTCGACCGAATCGAACACCTCACCGATCTGAACGCCTTCATAACCGTCACCTCTGATTCCGCTCTCGAGCGGGCCGCCCAGATCGACCGCGCCGCCAAGGCCGGAGAAGTGCTCGCTCCGCTTGCCGGAGTGCCCATCGCGATCAAAGACAACATGGTCTTGCGGGGGGTGCGCACAACGGCGGGCTCTCGCATTCTGTTCAACTACAAG
>JBGPFL010000793.1:0-3197 GCA_041483295.1 Blastocatellia bacterium
CAGGATTGATCTGGCTCGGACGTGGGTGCTTGCTGAAATCAAAGATCAAGAGGGGGTTGTCCTGCGGGTCCGAGCCGGTCAGCATGTGAAACATGGTCGCCCCGAGCGAATAGACATCGGAGCGGGGCTCGACCTTTCCCGCGAACAGTTCGGGTGGCGCATATCCCATCGTCCCGATTGCAGTCACGCCCTTCTCAGTCGATTGAACGATGCGGGCGATGCCGAAGTCCACCAGCATTACGCGACCGGTGTTGTCGTCGAGCATCAGGTTAGCAGGCTTGAGATCGCGATAGATGATCGGCGGATTCTGGGTATGAATGTAATACAACACGTCGCAGATCTGAGCGGCCCACTTGGCGACAGTGGCTTCCTCTACTATGCCTCCGTGCGCGCGCATCTGTTCGGCAAGATCGCCTCCGCCTATCCATTCCATCACGAGGTAGTACCTGCCGCTCTCGATGAAGTTATCGTAGATGGTGGGGATGGAAGGGTGTTTGAGCCGGGCCAGCACGGCGGCCTCGCGCCTGAAGTCTTCGACCGCTTTGGCGCGCTGGCTCTCATCGGCGAACAACTCGATCATCTCTTTCACGGCGCACAGCCGGTCCGCCAGGCGCTTGTCGCGGGCCCTGTACACCGATCCCATACCGCCTCCGCCAACACGGTTCGAGATCGCGTACCTGTCGACCAAGAGAGTGCCTGGCTCGAGCTGGATATTGGCAGTGGCCTTCTTGGGTTTCTTCACGTCAGGCATACGATTCTCGCCGCGCCCCTTGCGCGCCTCGACTACGACCGGCGGCGGAGCGAGTGGGGCCGGTTCCTGGCGCCCTCCACACTCTCCACAAAACGGATCTCCGGGCTGTACCTGTGTGCCGCATTCAGGACAGAACATTGCTCTCGTTAGATCCAACAGGAGAAACGAGACGGCTGCAGTGAGAGAAACTGATCTGGTATCGGCCGCCTCTCACTTTCGGGATTCTATTTGTCCGCACTCCTGTTGGGGCTTATCTCAGAATCTGAAATTTCAAAAACGTCTTGCCAACGATGATTTCGTCGCCATTTTGAAGCATATGCCGCTTGCCGGGGAGCAACCTTCGGCCGCGATTTACAAATGTGCCGTTGGTGGACCCCAGGTCTTCGATGAAAAACTCGCCCTCGTTGTTCACAATTCGGGCATGGCGACGCGAAACCTTAGCCTCGGGGTCATCCTCGTCGAGGTCGACGTCCGGGAATATTCCACTGTCGGCATCCCACCGCCCTATGTTCGTCTCAATGCCGGTAATGGGGAAGTCTTTGCCGACACGCCCACCGCGCTCGATGACCAGCTTGGCGGTAATGCGGAGACTCTCGGCGCCAATCCCGCCTCTCTGATTTGCCGCCGTGGGAGGACTTGAATCGGATCGTAAAGCGTCGGTGCGGCCGCGCGATGAAAGAATAAAGGTTTGCGATTTGGGATCCACATGTCGCTCACCCGAGTTATTATTGCCTGCGGCCGGTTTGTCGGCAGCCGGCTGACGGCGCGGAGGAGAACCAGCCTCGCGAGCCCCTGTGATTCGATCTGGACTGCGCGCGGGGGTAGCTGGTTTGGGCATCGCCGTCGAAGTTGTGAACGACGGCGGGGTGGGCGGCTGCCCGTCAATGGTGATCGACTGCATCGGGTCACTTTGGACTGCGCTTGGCGGTTGATATATCGGCTCTTTGGAATTCTCTTTCGCGCCCTGGCCTCGCACATGTCCATCGTCCAGCTTCACACCGCATTCATCGCAGTAATCACTCCCATCTATATTATTTGTCCCACAGTTGTTGCACCTGATCATAAGGCTGGGCCTCACTGCCGTCGGTCACCCAGAGGGCATCTTTTTTCGGTGGCCTCCCGATTATACCCCACTGATTTAGCGGTCGCAATTCTAATAAAAACCTCCGCATTGTCAACAAGAAGCGGCGAAAGGCGGCGAGCCCAGGCTCCCGCCGCCTACTCTGGTCGGTTAGGGTCGGTGGATTTTCCCTCAGCCGGCGATCATTGCTTCAATCAGGATGGCGGCGACTTCGGGCCGCGAGAACTCGCGAGGGGGCATTTCGCCCCGCCCAAGCATCTCTCGAACCCTGGTGCCCGACAACGTCACATGCTCGCTCGAATCGTGAGGGCAAGTCTTGTTCGAAGCCATGGCATCGCATCGCCGGCAGTAGAACGAATGATCGAAGAACATCGGCGTGATTCCCAGAGCTTCCGGATCGAATTCATTGAAAATGTAGTGCGCGTCGTAAGTGCCGTAGTAGTTTCCGACTCCCGCATGATCGCGCCCGACTATGAAATGAGTGCAGCCATAGTTCTTTCGGATGATTGCATGAAATACGGCCTCCCGCGGGCCTGCATAGCGCATAGCCGCGGGATTGACCGCCAGGAGCGTTCGCGTCTTCGGGAAGTAGTGTTCGAGCATTGCCTGGTAACAACGCATGCGAACATCCGCGGGAATGTCGTCGGATTTCGTCTCGCCTACCAGCGGGTGCAGCAAGAGGCCATCCACGACTTCGAGAGCACACTTGATGATGTATTCATGAGCCCGGTGAATCGGATTGCGAGTTTGAAACGCCACAACTCGATGCCAGCCCTTCTTCTTGAACTCTTCGCGAGTCTGTTCAGGGTCCAGTCGAAACCCGGGAAAGGTAGAGTTGCGCGGCCGGTTCAGCAGACTTATGGGCCCGCCAAGCAGCCAGTCTCCCTGCTCGAAAAGAGCTCGAACACCCGGATGCGCGAGGTCGGTGGTTAAATAGACCCTTTCGGCTTCCCGTTGCTTGTCGTACCGAAACTTCTGGCGCAGATGCAGCACCCCCAGCAGATGGTCGTCGCTGTAGAGAGCAATGTCAGAGCCTTCGGCGAGACCGCCCGCGATCACATCGGTCGTCGATAGCGTGATCGGAATCGTCCAGGGCAATCCTGAAGCCAGGTGCTTGTTCCCGCGGACGGCCGTATAGTCGTCCTCACACATGAAGCCCTCCAGCGGGCTGAAAGCGCCGTTCGCGATCATCTCGAGGTCCGACACCTCGCGCTGGCGCAGATCGATCCTTGGCATCGCGGGCACCCGTTCTACTAGCGTTTCTCGTTCGACACCGGCGCGCTCCCGATTTATCAGCCGCCCACCGTGTGCTGGTATTGTCTCCATTTACTGATGTCCTCTCTGGCGAAGTTTGAGTGATGCACG
>JBGPFL010000794.1:0-3192 GCA_041483295.1 Blastocatellia bacterium
GTTTCCATTCGCGATCAAGACTTTCATGGTTGGACCTCAATCTCAATGCTAAGGCAGCGGTATGCCGGCCAGCTTGAACGGAACCGTCATCACCGACCTGGGCGTCAGGATAAAGAGCCTTATTCGCGCAGTTGCCGGAAGCTTCTCCTTGAAGTTGTAGATCATTGTCCGAGGATCGCCTCCGATGGTCATCCTGCCGTTGCGCTCGATCGGTTTCCCCTTTTCATCTTCAACGTCGATGCTGATGAGCTTTGATCCGGGGTCGGTAACATTGAAGGCTATATCGTTCTCTTCCATCTCGGCGAAGCTGCTGAACATACTGCCGAAGGCCTTAACCAATCCCTCGCCCAGCAGCTCGAGAGCATCTTCCAGCTTGCCGGACTGTTCTGCCTTCTTGGTCTTCTCCTCC
This sequence comes from Blastocatellia bacterium, assembly GCA_041483295.1. Classification (GTDB taxonomy): domain Bacteria; phylum Acidobacteriota; class Blastocatellia; order UBA7656; family UBA7656; genus DASYSA01. The sequence goes on from JBGPFL010000794.1 coordinate 410, forward strand.
ATCTCTTTCTTGAGCCGCGCCTCTTCGGCCTTCTTGCGCGCCTCGAAGATCTCCTTCGTCCAGATGATCACTTCAACCCCGGCGGCTTTCAGAGCAGGACTCGAGATCGGCTTGCCTATCGCTTTGAGGAAGGCCGGAACTGCGATGATCGATCGCGGGTCTTTCTGCGGCGCGAAGATATCGACGTTGCCGGAGACCTCCTGAACGGCCATCGCTCTTCGCTCGGGACTCTTCAACTCTATATCGATCTTAGCCTCGCCCTTATTGCTGGAGTCGAGCTCTTCGAAACGCCTTCCTTGTTTCTCTTCATTGATCAGGTTCTTGCCCGTGTCATCCAGCGCCTTCGACACCGAGACCCGAATCCCCTTGGCCCCAGCCAGGGCTTCTCCATTGATCTTCAGTTGGACGTCAAGGTTGTTGAAGAAGCCATCGCTTCGTCTGGTGTCCTTGACGTCTCCAGCGGCGACCTTAACCTGACCAAAGCCATCGCACGCAAGCGCCAACACGATCAGGGCGCTGAACACCAGACCCGACATTCTTCCAGTCGCCATCACGCTCGCGATCTTCAACGAATCATTCATCAGTTCCTCCGGCACAAAGTTGCGCGACGACCTTATATAGTACTCGATTGGGCGGATCACACCCGGCTTCACCCAAACAGCGGCAACCCGCAAACGGCCTTGCCGATGAAATCGTAGAGCACATCGGTCGTCGGCGCCATGACGGTTGCGGCGCGCGCGTCGCGGAAGTGGCGTTCGACCCCGACCTCTTTGCGAAACGCAGCTCCGCCGCACACTCGCATCGCGAGATCGGTGACCTCCGTCGCCGCCTCCCCGGCAGCGGCTTTGACCTCGAGCACGCGCAGCATGGCATCCGGGCGCCCCTGTTCCAAAGAGGCGATGGTGTCGAGCATCAGGGCGCGCACCATGTCCGTCTTCACGCGCATGCGAGCGACGTAGGCTCGCACAGTGGGCAGATCAGCGAGCGACTGTCCGAGGTGCTCGAATCGGGTGTTGGCCAGGTGCTGGGCGGTCCTGCTCGTTGCCGCTTCCATAATGCCGACCGAAACGCTAGCGCTCATCAACTGGAAGTAGGGCAGAGTGATGTCCATCATCACATCAAACCCTTTACCATCGGCGCCGAGCATGGCGTCGAGCGGTACGACCACGCCCTGGGCCGTGACCGGCGCGGAATAGTTCCCCCGCAGCCCTAATCCGTCGAAGGGGCGAGGGACGCTCAGCCCCGACGAGTCTGCCGGGACGAGCCAGATCGTGCTGATCCCTTCGGCGGCAAGCGGCCGGCTCGACCAGACGTAAGAGTCCGCCTGGCCCGCTGAAGTCGCCCAGCTCTTCTGCGCGTCGAGCCTGATGCCCTTACCGTTGGGCGTTGCCGAGCTGACGGGCGCCCAGAAGTGGCTTCGGGAGCCGCTTTCAGAGAAGGCGAGGGTCGTCACGTGGCGCCCGGCGGCGATCTCCTCACGCACCTCGCGAGGGCCGTGCGCCTCGATCACCGCGGTCCCGGAGTAGTGCATGCACACCACCATGGCAGTTGATGCGCAGGCAGTAGCGAGCCGTTCGACAACAAGCGTAGCCGCGCGGTGCGACTCACCCCAGCCGCCCACGTCGGGGCTGTTGATCAAGCCCAGGAGCCCGGCCCGACCGAGCGCGTCGAGTGCGGCCCGCGGGTAAGCCCCGGTCTTATCCACTTCCTCAGCCGACGGGGCCACGGCTTCGCCAATCACCCGATCGACAACGTCCAGGTATGAAGTCTTTGAGGGCGTCTCACCTTTAGTCATTGAAGCCTCCTGTGAACTGTGTAATCTTCAAACGGGATCACTTCCAAAGATCCCTATTCAGCGTGGCAAACAGCAGCCCCACCACCCCATCAAGCGATTAGCGCCGCTGCAGTACTCTGATTCCGCCAGCCTCATTCGGACTCCTATGCGAGTTGATTCCTGCAAATCTATCGAGGGATGCTATTGCCTGGATGGAAACGAGTCAATTGAAAGTGGGCCTCGAGGTCGCGGCAAGGTCGGTTCTCTCATTAACACCTCGATTCATCGAGGTGTGTGGCGTGGAGTGTCCTTCGACTGTTTCAACAGTCTTCAGATTCCACTAGAGGAAACCGTTGAAACGGTTCGGGGGATCCGCCCAGTCGCGAGCCACCTCACTGAAGTGAGGTGTTAATGAGATGGGCGCTCGCCGCCCAGGTGGAACGAGCGGTCTATCGGATCAGTGGAGAACCCTTGCAAGATGGTAGGTCTCCGTCGCCACCCCGGGAGCCCTACGCCAGGGAAGCGAAGGCTCCGTCGAGCGCTGCTATCAACTCGTCGATATCCGAAGTAGTTGCAACCAGCGGCGGACCCAGTCGGATCACGTTTCCATAGAGCCCACCCTTACCGATGAGCACACCCCGCCGGCGCGTCTCCTCGAATACGCGCACCACTGATTGCGGATCGGGCTCCTTAGTCGCGCGGTCCTTCACGCACTCGATCCCCTGCATCAAGCCCATCCCGCGCACGTCGCCGATCACAGGAAATCTGTCCTTCAGCGACTCGAGTCTGTCGCGAAGGTAGTCGCCCACCACCCGAGCATGGTGAGGAAGGTCGTTCTCTTCGATCACGCGAATCGTCGCAAGCGCCGCGGCGCAGGTGACAGGATTTCCTCCAAAAGTCGAAAACGTAAGCCCGGGGTACTTGTCGGCAATTTCGGGTATGGCGGTCGTGCAGCCGATCGGCGAGCCGTTGGCCATCCCTTTCGCAAAGGTCATCACTTCGGGCTCGA
>JBGPFL010000795.1:0-3183 GCA_041483295.1 Blastocatellia bacterium
AATTCACCCTTTTTTGACCCCTGAAACATACATGGAATTGACTCGCCCCGCAAACCCGCTATAAAATGCGCCACAGTGTCGCTGCCCGTGCCTGCTAAGGATCCTGGAGGTCCGTATGATCCGCTTCCTCCTTGTGTCGTTTGTCGTGATAACGGCGTTCCTGTTCGTGGTCTCGCCGGATGTTGCTGCGCAGGATCGAGCAGAGCTTCAGGTGAAGATGGAGTCTCTGCGCGATCAGCTGCAGAAAAAAGAGACAATATTTCTCGCTCCGTCTGCCGAGGACCTCGCTGCCTATTCAGAGTTTCTAAAGCGGCCTGATACGGGAATGGCTCGCCTGATGCCGCGCGAGAAGTACCGCACCAGCCTGCTAATCCGCGAAGGTGGTGCCTACTACTCGTTCACGAAGCTCACGAACGAATATACGAACGGGTCGGATATTGGGTTGGAGCAAGGGACTCTTAGGGTCGGTTTCGCAGGCGCCGATTTTGGTTTCCTGACAGCGCTCGGCGACGTTCCGGTTGAGAGCGTGACCGAGGAGCATCCTGGTGTTCGATTGTTGTCGGCCTTCAGCCCTCCTTCAGCGGAACCCGATGCCAGAGAGCAGCAACGGAGGTCCGGCTCCGGCTTCGAGGCTGAGGGCTTTAACTACAGAGGGTTTCTCCCGGCATCTGTGAATACGACTTACGCGTTGCGCTCCGTCTGCTACGACACATCGGATGTGCTGGTTGTCTTCCGAGTGACCCGACTTGATACGGACGGCAGCCTGATTCTTGCGTGGAAGCTTCTCAGGAAGTTTCCTGTTCCCAAACTCGCTCGGTGACATCAGGCGAGTTGCCTTGAAGAATCGCAAGACCACGAGGTACTCCATGATTCGCATTCGCAGTTTATCGCTCTTCATTGCGCTTGTTGTTGTCTCGTCTTTTGCAACGGCGGCGCATGCCCAATCCGTGGATCGTACCGCCCTTGAAGGCGAGATCCGCGCGCTACTCGCCGAGTTGAAAGAGACCGAGCAACAGTTCCTGGCGCCCTCTGCGAAAGACCAGAGAAAGAACGCCGAATTCCTCACGCAACCCGACACAGGCTTGATTCGTTTACTTCCGAGGGAGACATTCGAGAATAAACTCACGATACGGGGCGGAGGAGCCTATTACTCATTTGCTCGGCTGACACACGAGTATGGCTACGGATCGGACATCGCACTGGAGCAGGGCCAGTTCAGCGTTGGTTTCGCGGGCGCGGACTTCGGGTTTCTCACGAGGCTGGGCAAGACGGTGCTCGACGACATAACGCTCGATCACCCCGCCGCACGGTTCGTGGCCACCTTCACCGCGCCAACATTAGAGCCGGAAGCGCGCGAGCAGTACAGGCGCTCGGTAGCCGGATTCGAGATGAATGGCTTCATCTACACATCTCGCCTGCCGATGAAGCCGAAAAATTCATACCTTCTGCGCTCGATCAGCTACCACCGATCGGACCTTCTAGTTGCGTTTCGGGTCGTGAGCCAGGACGCCGATGGCAGCGTGGTCATCCTTTGGAAGATTCTGAAGAAGTTTCAGGTGCCGGAGCTCGTCGCTGCACAGACTTCCAGCAGCAAGTAGTGACTCGTTCTATTTGCTGAGGGCGTGCCGATCCAGATAGTCGAGCAGCACGTTCGACATTACCTTTACTCCGACCACGAGGCTCTCCTCGTCTACGTCGAAGTCGGCAGTGTGCCAACCCGCGGTAATACCCTTCGACTTGTTTCCAACACCGAGGAAATAGAAGAATCCCGGGACTACCTTCTGATAAAACGAGAAGTCTTCGGCCGGCATGAAGGGCTTCGGCGCGATGAGGTTTTCCGCGCCGACGAGGCGGCGAAGTGTGGGCAGAGTCTCCTCCACGAGTGCGGGATCGTTGTAGGTCGCCGGATTGCCTCCATCGAACTGCAACTCGAATGTCGCCCCATAGGACATGGTGACGCCGCGCAGCGTCTCCCGCATCAAGTCCTGTGCGCCCTTGCGGACGTCTTCGTTCAGAGCGCGCATTGTTCCTTCCATCTTCACTTCGTCGGCGATGATGTTGTTTCGATCTCCGCCCTTGATGGTGCCGATTGTTATGACCAGCGGTTCAAGCGGGTCGATGCGGCGGCTGCGAATGCTCTGCAAAGCACTTATGCATTCCGCTGCGACTACAATTGCATCGACGCCCAGGTTCGGTTGTGCGCCGTGCGATCTCTTGCCGCGAATGGTTATGAGAATTCGATCCGACGAGGCCATCGCCGGACCTGAGTGATAGGCTATCTGACCGGCTTCGATGCTCGGCATTGTATGAAGCCCAAAGATGGCTTGCGGGCGCGGGTTGTCGAGAGCGCCTTCCTTGATCATCAGTGCCGCGCCGCCTTCTTCGCCTGGCGGAGCTCCTTCTTCGGCGGGCTGAAAGATGAACTTGATTGTGCCCGCGATCTGATCTCGCATCTTTGAGAGCACCTCGGCGACGCCCAGCTCGACAGTCATATGCACATCGTGACCGCAGGCATGTTTTACGCCGGGGTTCTGAGACTTGTAAGGAACGTCGATGGTCTCTTGAATGGGAAGGGCGTCCATATCGGTTCGGACTGCGACGACCGGGCGGGGCTTTGAGCCTTTGAGCAGCGCAACGATTCCATGCTTGCCGACTCCTGTCTTCACGTCATCGAGGCCAAGGGCACGTAGCCGTTCAGCAACTACTCGCGCTGTCCGCTCCTCTCGATTCGAGAGCTCGGGATGCATATGGAAGTCGCGCCGCTGCGTGATGAGTTGCTGGCGAAGTGCTTCAGCGGCTCGCGCGATCTGCTGCTCGCGGGAAGCGTCTCGCGACGCTGCCGAGATCCTGAGAACTGATGTATTCGCGCCAAACAGGAGCATCGCTAAAAAGAGAATGAAGGCAAACACAACTCGCAGGTATCGTTTCAACGGCTCACCTCCAGGTGTGGGCTGTTCTATAGAGGAGGGAGAATATGGCCTACCGTCGAAGTTGGTCAAGTTGTGTTGCCTCGCGACCCGGAGGGGTCCACACCGGCAGGCTCTGCTGTTCAGTTGACCCATTCCGCACCTGGTGCTCTAATCCTCGGCTAGGTTCGAATAATCTGCAATCTTCCAGATGAGAACAAGGAGGAGCTATGAAACGTGTAATCGCGCTCGTAGTTGTCTTGCTATCCACGTTCGC
>JBGPFL010000796.1:0-3183 GCA_041483295.1 Blastocatellia bacterium
AACCGTGAAGGTGCAGCTCGAGCGCTCGACCGGAGTCGGCGAGGTGGTCCTTGTCGGCGACCTGCAACGCGCTATCAATATCTGGATCGACGCTGACCGGCTTGCGGCATATAAGATTCCGATCACCACAGTTCGCGACGCGCTGGTCAGCCAGAACGCGGACGCTCCCGGCGGCAACGTAACTCTCGGCGCGCGGGAACAGACGCTTCGAACCATGGGCCGCATTCAGGATTCGAGCGCGTTCAGCGACCTGGTGGTTGCCACGATTAACGGATCGCCCGTGAGAGTGCGCGACCTCGGCTGGGCGGAGGATGGCACGAAGGAGCAACGCAATCTGGCGCGGCTGAACGGCGTACCCACGGTGACGCTGGAGGTGAAGCGACAGTCAGGCGCCAATACCGTTGCGGTGATCGAGTCGGCCAAGCAGAACCTGGCGCGGGTGACGGCGCAATTACCATCGGACGTCAAAGTAGAGGTCATCCGCGATCAGTCCCGTTACATCTACGCGGCCCTTCACGAGATCAACCTGCACCTGATACTGGGCAGCATTCTTGCTTCGTTGGTGGTGCTGGCCTTCATGAGGAACTGGCGCTCGACCTTGATAGCGGGGATAGCAATTCCGGCTTCAGTCGTATCGACGTTCGGGATGATGAGGGCCCTGGATTTTACGTTGAACAGCGTCACGATGCTCGCGCTCGTGCTGATGGTGGGCGTCGTCATCGACGACGCGATCGTCGTGCTGGAGAACATCTTTCGGTTCGTGGAAGAAAAGAAGATGCGGCCCTTTGAGGCTGCGCGAGCCGCGACGGCTGAGATAGGGCTCGCGGTTATGGCCACGACGCTGAGCCTTGTGGTGATCTTCATCCCGGTCTCGTTTATGTCGAGCATATCCGGCCGCTTCCTGTATCAGTTCGGCATAACGGCGGCGGTGGCGGTCATGGTGAGCCTGCTCGTCTCATTCACGCTGACGCCGATGATGAGCGCCCGGCTGTTGCGTGCTGAGGACGCGGCGGCAAGTGCTCACGAGAGCGCAAAGTCCCGGCGCGGGTTTTATGGCTGGATAGATCGAAGCTACTCAAGGATACTCACTTTCGCTCTGGGTCACAGGGTTGCGGTCGCCCTGGTTGCACTGTTAGTCATCCTTTCGTCGATTCCCCTCTACCGGGTGGTGAGGCAGGACTATATTCCGACCGACGTAGACGAAGCCGAGTTTGACGTGAGCGTGAACGCCCGCGAGGGTACGAGTCTGGTTGCGATGGATGAGGTCATGCGAGCCGTCGAAGCGGAGCTGCGCTCGACGCCGGGGGTCCGGCTGGTGCTGGCGACTGCAGGCGGCGGCTTTATCGGGGGCGTTAACCAGGGACAGGTCTATGTCCGCATTGCGCCTATCGACGAACGAGCTTTCTCATTCTCGCGTTTGTGGCACGGCATCAGCCACGGGAGCCCCCTCGAGGTTTTCCGAGGTAACTACTCTCAGCGGGATGTGATGCAGGAGATTCGTGGACGCCTTCGCAAGTTCCGGGACATCAGGACGGCGGTTCGCAACGCTCAGTCAATTAACCTCGGCGGGGGTAATTCCGAAATCGACTTCGTTCTTCGCGGCCCCGACCTTGAAGCGCTTTCGGGGTATGCTGAGCAGCTCCGAACGAAGGCCCCCGATCTCGGAATAATCGATGCCGACACCTCGCTCCGATTGGACAAGCCGGAGTTGAGAGTCGAAATTGATCGGGTTCGCGCGGCAGACCTGGGCGTCTCCTCGAACGACATTTCAACGGCGCTGAGACTCATGGTAGGTGGTGACCAGAAGGTCTCCCGGTTTCGCGATGAGTTGGTGAATGACGACTACGACATTCAGCTTCGGCTGACTAACGGTGATCGAAACGACGCGGCCGCGATCTCTCGGCTTTATGTCCCGAGCAGGCGGGCGGGGATCGTGCAGCTCGGCAACCTTGTTCAGATTGTGCCCGCAAAGGCGGCCTCACGCATCGATCGATTGGACCGTCAGCGACAGGTCAGTCTCCGGGCAAACGTGGCGCCTGGATATGCGCTTGCTGACCGGTTGCAGGCGCTGCGCGACGCGGTGGTCCAGATGCACCTGCCCGCCGGCTACACGACGAGCGTTTCGGGACGCGCACGCGAGTTGGAGCGCACTTTCGGCGAGTTCATATGGGCGTTTACGCTCTCGGTAATCTTCATGTACATGATTCTGGCTTCCCAGTTTGAGAGCGTGGTTCATCCGTTGACGATCCTGCTTTCGCTGCCGCTGTCGGTCCCGTTCGCGTTGGTTTCACTCTGGGCTACCGGGAACACCCTCAACCTCTATTCCGCGCTCGGCATTCTGGTTCTGTTCGGGGTGGTGAAGAAGAATGCGATTCTTCAGATCGACCATATGAACAACCTGCGGAGGGTGGGGATGACGCGAAGGGAGGCGATACTGCAGGGTAATCGGGATCGGTTGCGGCCGATCCTTATGACCACGCTTGCGCTGGTAGCTGGAATGATGCCCCTGGCTCTCGGGACCGGGCCGGGTTCCGACGAGCGGCGAGCCATTGCCGTCGTTGTGATTGGCGGCCAGTCGCTGTCGCTGTTGCTGACGCTGATTGTTACACCCGTGGCCTACTCGCTCTTTGATGATCTGGGTGCCAGCGCAGCGTGGCGAGCGCTTGCCTCCCGAATTCGAATCGCTGCCGCTCCTTTTGCAAGGCGGCTTAAGCCGATTCTCTTCTGGCGGAGCAAGCGGCTTCAGCCTGCCAAGCCCGAGGTCGCTGCGGTCATCGAAGGTCCGCGCGAGGAGGACAAGGAAGAGGTCGAAGTGGGCGTGGGCGACTGAGCACGAGGATGGTTTGTGGTTTAAGGCTCGCCGTTCTGGAATACGTCGTAACAGACGAGCAAACGTTCCTCGGCTGGCCGAGGACGCAAGTGAGTTTGAAATTCCCTTTCGCCCTCATCCAGCAGATGTTGAGGCGGCGCGGTCGAAGTCAACACTAAGTGACCGGATGGCTTTCGTAGTCCGAAAGTCTCACGAGGGAATTCTCGAACTTGAGGTCATCATCGCGAGACCTGAAGATCTTTCTTCGATTATTCCCGCGGGTGATGACGTGATAGAGTCCTCCAGCGACTTCGATCCTTGGCTTCCTCGGCATAGCGGGCAGATGCTCTCGCGGAAACCGATGAATTGCAACA
>JBGPFL010000797.1:0-3178 GCA_041483295.1 Blastocatellia bacterium
GAGGTCGTGCGCGAAGAGGCGGCTTCAATTCCATCTTCAAATCCTGTGGTAATCGCGACCGGACCGCTCACCTCGCCGGCTTTGTCCGAAGAGATTGCGCGTCTGACCGGCTCGGCTCACCTCTACTTTTATGACGCGATATCCCCGGTAGTCGACGCTGAAACAATCGACCATAAAGTGGCCTTTCGCGCCGTCCGTTACGACAAGGGAGGAGCCGATTACATCAACTGCCCGATGGACGAACACGACTATGGACGCTTCTACGATGCGCTCCTCCGGGCAGAGTCGGTCGTGCTACACGAGTTTGAAAAGACGATGTACTTCGAAGCCTGCTTGCCGATCGAGGAACTCGCGCGCCGCGGACGCGACACGCTACGCTACGGTCCGATGAAGCCGGTCGGCCTCAGAGATCCGCGCACCGGATTGCAGCCGTACGCGGTCGTCCAGCTTCGCCAGGAGAATCTGCTGGCTGACAGTTACAACCTGGTCGGATTCCAGAATCATCTGAAGTTCGGCGATCAGAAGCGGGTGCTGCGGCTGATACCAGGGCTTGAACAGGCTGAGTTCATGCGCTTCGGGCAGGTGCACCGCAATACTTTCATCTGCGCGCCGCGATTATTGACTGAGACTCTGCAAATGCGGTCGGACCCGCGCATTCTATTTGCGGGACAGATATCAGGCGTGGAAGGTTACATCGAAGCTATGGGGACGGGTTTCATGGCGGGGGTACACGCGGCCGAGATCGCCCTGGGGCGGGCGCCGCAGGCGCCTCCTCGAGGCAGCGCCATGGGGAGCCTCACTAACTATATCGCGAATGCGGACGCAGAAAACTTTCAGCCCATGAATATTACCTTTGCGCTTCTGCCTCCGCTCGAGGAAGCTGACCGGCGCCGCGTTCGCCGCAAGGTTGACCGACACAAGCTTCAGGTTGAGATCGCACTGAAGGAGTTTGAGGAGTGGCGCCGCAGATATCTTACAATAGCGGCCGTGCAGGACGCCCAGTGATGACAGGGGAAACCAAAAGCGTTTGGCGTTTCGCGTTTCGCGTTTCGGGTTTCTGCTCGGGCTTCGGTAGTCTGCCCGCTATCAGCAACCGCTTTAGTGATAACGCTAACGAGCAACGAGAAACGCGAAACGCGAAACGCGACACGACGAGGGGCTGTCCGACCATTCACCGAGTCGCGGCCAGGCTTCTGCGTTGGTTCTTTCCTCTTGCGCTCTGCCTTGGATCGCTCGTCCTGGCCGCAGCTCTCCCGCAGTCTGGCCGGCAACAGACTCCCACGCAGCAAACCCCGGCGCGCCCTACGCAACAACAGCAGACCGGGCGCCCGGCGCCTCCGCCCCTGCCGCCTGCACAAGATTCGCGCTCCCGGCGCGCGACCGACGACCAGAACGAAAAGCCGCTTAGGCTAAACGCGGACCTCGTCACTGTGATCACCTCGGTGACCGACCCTGAGGGCAACCAGGTAAATGACCTGACGGTGAAAGATTTTGAGATCTATGAGGACGACGTGCAGCAGCCGGTGGCAGGGATCTACCGGGAGGGCCAGTTGCCTCTGCGGCTTGTATTTCTTTTTGACACATCGCTGTCGATCCGGCATCGCTTCGATTTTGAGCAGCGGGCGGCGGCCCAGTTCCTTCGCCAACTGATGAGGCCCGGGGACCAGGCCGCAATAATGAGCGTCTCCTCGGACCCGCGACTCGAGATCCAGTTCACCTCAGATGTGGAGAGGCTCGTCAACACGTTCGCAAGTCTCAAGCCCGAAGGAGCGACTGCGCTTTATGCGGCGTTGATCGAGAGCGCCAGGTATCTGCGCCCGTCCGAAGGTCGCCACGTCATGGTGGTGCTGTCTGACGGGACCGACACGGCGTCCGCAGTCACCCTGGCGCAGGCTCTCACCGCAGTGCAGAAGTCCGACGCGATTATCTATGCCGTGCACTCGACCGGGATCGCGCCGTCAGCCAACGTGCAGGACCTGGCCGGAGAGTTCGCGCTGAAGTACATGGGCGAGGACACCGGCGGACGGGCTTTTTTTCCCCCCATCTACGAAGATCACAAGAAGGAAGCTCGCGACCTGGATGAGATCTACAAACGAATCGCCGCCGAGGTGCGCGCACAGTACGTGCTGACCTACTATTCGAACAGCTCGCGGCCGGGTAGCTTTCGCAGCATTCGGGTTCAAGCCAAGAGGCCCGGACTTCAGGTGCGATCCCGGCGAGGGTACTACACGGCGAAAGAGCCTTGACTGAGAATGCAGAATGGGGGATGGTTCCTGATCGGAAGCACCTTATTTCCCTCAGGAAGGAAGAACCTTACCAATGTCGAGACGGCCGCCAATGGTTTCGGCAATGCTCTGCCTCGCACTCTCGTTCATAATCTCTTCGGTCAGCTTTGCCACAGACCCAGCCTCAACCGGGCAGTCCGTCCGTCCGGCGGGATCGAACCCAAGGGCGACGAGCAAGCAGGGTGCGGGTAGTGAAGCCGCGCTCGATCGTCGGGCACGCCGGCTGCACAAAGAAGCAATCGTAATCGACACCCATAACGACATCACGTCGCCCATGGTCGATGAGGGATTCGACCTCGGCTCGCCCGGCGACGATCCTAAAGCAAAGACCAAGACCCACACCGACCTGCGCAGAATGAAAGCAGGGGGATTGGACGCCGAGTTCTTCGCGGTCTACGTCGGCCGCGAATTCGTGGACAAGAAACCGGCCGAAGGAGGCGGGGCCGCTCGCCGCGCGCTCGACGTCATCGATGCGGTCTACAACCAGGTGCACCGCCATCCGGAAGCGCTCGAGATGGCCTACACCTCCCGTGACATTCGGCGTATCGCGGGAAGCGGGAAGATCGCGGCGCTGATGGGGATCGAGGGAGGCCACGCAATCGAGGATAGTCTCCGGACGCTCCGAATGTTCTACAGGCTGGGCGTTCGCTATATGACGCTCACGCACACAAACACCAACGACTGGGCGGACTCTTCCGGCGACATTGACGATCAGAGCGTCAAACATCACAACGGTCTGACCGAATTCGGCCGCAAGGTCGTCGCCGAGATGAACCGCGCAGGAATGATGGTAGACATCTCGCATGTCGCCGACAAGACCTTCTTCGATGTGATCGAAACGTCGCGAGCGCCGGTCATAGCCTCGCATTCGTCGGCTCGCGCATTGGCAAATC
>JBGPFL010000798.1:0-3177 GCA_041483295.1 Blastocatellia bacterium
GGCTTATGTGCCGATGGACGAAACTCTCGTCAGAACAGTTGTCGACCTCAGCGGCCGAGCCTTTACTGTCTACCGCGTGGCAAACGTGAGGGATCGGATAGGGGAGCTGGAGGTGGAGCTTGTGGAGCACTTTTGGCGGTCCTTCGCGGGAGAGGCGCGGTGCAATTTGCACATCGAGTTGTTGTACGGCGCCAACCAGCACCACATAACGGAAGGGATCTTCAAATCGGCCGCCAAAGCCCTTTCGGCGGCGAGTCGGGTCTCTGAGCGGATCGAAGGGGTCTTGTCTACGAAGGGAATGATTTAGTCAGTTGTCAGTTGTCCGTTGCCCGTAGTCAGTTGTCCCTCACCGCCAGAGTGTGCGAGTGCAATTAATGCTCAAGTAGTGCTGGCAACGGACTAGGGACCAGACAACGGACAACGGACAACGGACAACGGACAACGGACAACGGACAATGATAGCAATAATCGACTACGGAGTTGGCAACCTCAGAAGCGTGGAGAAAGCGTTTGAGGCCATCGGCGCGCGGGCCGCAGTGACAAGCGACCCGGGCGCGATACGCGAAGCTGAACGTCTCGTCGTGCCCGGCGTGGGAGCTTTTGGCGAATGCGCCCGGAGGCTGCGCGAATCAGGGCTGGACAAGCTGGTGCTCGAAGCCGCCGAGCGTGATAAGCCTGTTCTCGGATTGTGCGTCGGCTTGCAACTGATGTTTGACGAGGGCCATGAGTTCGGGGTGCATCAAGGCCTGGGACTGATGCGCGGACGCGTGGTCCGTTTCCCTGAGAACGGCCCGCGCGTTCCACAGATCGGCTGGAATCAAATCGAAGATATCAGCCGCCATCCGCTGCTTGAAGGGTTGGCCAATCAAACCTACTTCTACTTCGTGCACTCCTTCTACATCGAGACCGAAGACCCCAACGATGTGCTGGCGGTGACTGAGTACGGAATTCGTTATCCTTCGGTGTGCGCGCGAGGTTCGGTGTGCGGCGTGCAATTCCACCCCGAAAAGAGCCAGGACGCCGGCCTGCGATTGCTTGCCAACTTCGCCGCCGTCTAAGAGGCCCACCTACCGCGTCTTTGAACCTGCGCACCACGGCAACACTCGATGAATGCTCTCGGAAGGCAACCTCACCGCCGAGACGCAAAGGACGCAGAGGTTGCGCAGAGCAGACTATTCGCGTCAGCGTGACGATCTCTGAGTGTGCTTCCGCGTTGTGTCTGAGTCTCGCCCAGCAAGTGCCATTGGTCTTCAGTTGCCGACCATTCCGACGTATTATTCTCAGACTACGGTTTGAGTGGTCACCATCGAACAAGGAGGCTGGTATGTACTTCAAGCAGTTCTACCTAGGATGTCTTGCTCATGCCTCATACTTGATTGGCTCGGACGGTGAAGCCGCGGTTGTTGATCCGCAGCGCGATGTCGACCAGTACATCGCCGAAGCCGAAGCCCACGCGCTGAAGATCAAGTACGTCATCGAAACTCACCTGCACGCCGACTTCGTCAGCGGACATCGCGAGCTTGCTGAACGCACGGGCGCTGAGATTGTCTTCGGCGAGAGAGCGGGTGCGTCGTTTCCGCATCGGGCCGTTCGGGAAGGCGCCGACATCCGCATAGGCGGCGTCATTCTCCGCATACTCGAAACTCCCGGGCACACACCGGAAAGCATCTCGGTGCTGGTGATTGACAGCGAGGTCTCCGACAAACCGCAGAAGGTACTCACCGGCGACGCGCTCTTCATCGGGGACGTCGGCCGGCCTGATCTCGTGGGCTCGAAGGGGTACACCGCCGAGCAGATGGCAGCGTTGCTCTACGATAGCTTGCACAACAAACTCATGAAGCTCGACGACGCGGTCGAGGTCTATCCGGCTCACGGAGCAGGTTCGATGTGCGGGCGCAACATCGGCAAGGAGACTTCCTCGACCGTAGGCCAGCAGCGGGAGTTCAACTACGCGCTGAAGCCTATGTCTAAAGATGAATTCGTTCGAATGATGACAACCGACCTGCCCGAAGCGCCGGCCTACTTCCCACGCGACGCCGAGATGAATCGAACCGGCGCCCCGGCCCTGGAAGAGATTCCGCGCCCCGCCGAGCTTACCCCAGACGAGGTCAACGATCTCGCACAACGGGGCTACTTGATTCTTGATGTGCGCTCGGCGGCTGGGTATGGCAACGGTCACGTGCCAGGCGCAATCAACATCGGGCTGGGCGGCCAGTTCGCTTCGTGGGCGGGCAGTCTGATAGCTATCGGGACTCCTATCGTGTTAGTCGTTGATGATCTGGCGGGTGTGGACGAGGCGGTGACGCGATTAGCTCGGGTTGGAATCGAAAGCGTGAAGGGATACCTTGGCGGCGGGATGTACTCGTGGGACCGGTGCGGCTTCGCGACCGCGACGATTGCGCAGATGCCCGTCGACGAGCTTCACCATCGCATTTCAGATGGGGACGAGTTGCAGATCGTTGACGTACGCCGCGCTGCCGAATACGCAAGCGGCCACGTACCCGGCGCGATCAGTTCACCGCTGGCATATCTGGAAGAGCTCGCTCTTGAATTGAATGGGGACCGGCCCACGGCGAGTATCTGCGCGAGCGGGTACAGGTCGAGCATCGCGACTGGGATACTGGCACGCAACGGTTTCCATGTTCTGTTCAATGTAGTGGGTGGTACTAGCGGGTGGATCAACGCAGGCTATGAGGTCCAATCGAGCGAAGATCCTGCTCGTAGCGATCTTTAACAAAGACCATGGCCGCAACCCTCAACTTCAGAGTGCGGTTGGTCATTGAATGATTGAGCATTGAATTTTGGGGACGGCAGTAGCAGTACTCGTCGCACGTAGGCGCGAGCGACCGGATTGAGAATGAAGTATTTCCAGCAATGAGGTAACAGTTCGCCCGATGACATTCGCCATGAAACCCGCCAGCCCAGGGAGAGTCGTTGGAGCCGTTCGAGGCAGGAGGAAAGATGCACGGGCCTGAAACAGATCGTCATTCCTCCAGCCGCATACGCCGGAGCAACTCTCGGAATCTCGGATCGGAGCGTAGGTCGTCAAAGAAGGGATCAATTTTGAGCCAGACCATATTGGCTTCTCGATTCTCGTATGCTTTTTGCAGCCATTTGAATGCCTGATCATAATCACCATTGTGCCCATACGATGCTGCTATGACCCCAGCCAACACA
>JBGPFL010000799.1:0-3172 GCA_041483295.1 Blastocatellia bacterium
GTGCGCGCGGCGGATGGCAAAGCGAGGTTATGCTACCGGTATTTCTCTGGGAGGAAACCATGAGATTTACATTTGATCTTAAGTGGAAAATAGTCCTGCTGATCTTCGCGGCATTACCACTGGCCGGGTGCAGCCCGGGACAGTTGCGGCAAACCGATTCACGCTCATCGCCAGCCGGCGATGGAGGCACGAGCGGCGGCTCTTGAGGGGTCTAGGTCTTCCAGTTTTTCCCGACTGCACCGATAGCTGGAAGGGGCCGACCTGGATCTCTGGAGAGCCGGAGACTCTTTGCAGGCGCTGCCGGCGAAATCAGTATCAGTCCTGTCATAGTACGGTCGTACTGGCGGCTATGTATGAGGAGAAGATCATGATGCTTTATTGCTTTTTCGGAAGAAGAATCTCCGCGATTGGATTGGTCGCGACTCTCGCGGCTTGTGGCACTTCAGGCGGTCTAACCGGGAGCGGTTCCGGAAGTGGCGGTTCAGCCAGCGGCACCAGCACGAGCATTCCGACCGACCCGAAGGAAGCCATTCTCCAGGGCTATCGCCAAATGAAGAGCAGGTCTTACCGCCTGCGTGAGACGACAACGATGTCGGGGCCTGGGGGCAGCAATACGTTCTCGAGGGTTTCGGAGTTTGTCCCGCCTGATCGCTCCCACGGTATCACCGAAGGATACGAATCGATCTCTATCGGTGACGACCACTATGAAAAGGTCGATGGCAAGTGGTTGCGGACAAGCTCAGTCGGGACAAGGAATGTCAGCAAGTTCGCTGGTGCGAACCCCTACTCCAAAGCGATCGAGGCAGGGACCATGGTTGTTACTTACATCGGCAGCGACCAGGTTGATGGAAAGCCGGCCCGCGTGTATCAGATCGCCGGCAGCATGAAGTTCGGCGAAACTGACATAAAGGGTCAGCAGAAGATCTGGCTCAGCGCCGGCGAGGGCCTGCCACTTAAGAGTGAGGGCAAGAGTGAACCTCCGTATGTGTTCGAGAGCGTTTTGACTTATGAGTACGATCCGAGCATTAGGATTGAAGCGCCAATTCCTTAGCCGGGTTGCGTAGAACCGCGCGCGCATCGGTCAGACGTGAGCTTCGTTTCTTGGCTACTCGTGCCGCAGCGCGACCATGGGATCCACTCTGGTTGCTCGCAGCGCAGGAAGGTAACAGGCGAGTAACGCCGTGGCCACCAATACCGCTGAGGCGGTCACAAACGTCGCTGGATCAGTCGCGCTCACGCCGAACAGCAGGCTCTTCATCAAGCGCGTCAGTGCCAATGACGCCGATAACCCGATCACCACGCCGATCAATGTCAGCGTCATTCCCTGGGCGAGCACAAGCTTCAAGACATCTCTCTTTTGCGCGCCCAATGCCATCCTGATGCCGATCTCGTGCGAGCGTGTCGACACTGCATACGAGATCACGCCGTAGATGCCGATTGCGGCGAGGGCCAACGCCAGCAACCCGAACCCGCCAAGAACCGATGCCGTGATTCGCGCCGGAAGCAACGGCAGGTCCATTCGCTCGATCAATGTGCTGCTCGAAATGGGCAGGTTGGGATCGAGTTGTTGCACTGAACGGCGAACAGAAGCAATCAGTTGTTGTGGGTCGCCCTGCGTGCGAACTATCAGACTCGAAGCTCCGAGATCAGACTGCCAGATCGGGCGACAGACCATTGGCTTCTGCTCTTCGTTGAGGCCTGCGTACTTGCCGTCTTGCACGACTCCGATAACTATCGTCTTCGCCGACTCAGGGCTGCTCAAGCTAAAGCGTTTTCCGATGGGGTCGTCCCCGGGAAATAAGCGCCGCGCAAAAGTCTCGTTGATGATTGCGACGCGCGCGGCTTTCTCATCGTCCTGCTCGGTGAACTCCCGGCCTTGTAAAAGGCGCGTGCCCATCGCCTCGAAATAGCCCGGACTCACGCGGTTGTACATCGAGAGCGGCGCGACCGAGGCACGTTCTACTGACTGTCCTTCAATGAAGACGCG
The DNA here is from genome assembly GCA_041483295.1 of Blastocatellia bacterium. GTDB lineage: Bacteria > Acidobacteriota > Blastocatellia > UBA7656 > UBA7656 > DASYSA01. The sequence continues at coordinate 1,988 of JBGPFL010000799.1, forward strand.
AGCTCTCGAGAAATGCAGGTCGACGGGAACGAGATCAGCCATGCCGGCGGACTGCACGCCGGGCAACGCGCGAACGCGTTCCAGCACGCGTTTCTGAAACTCTTTGCCCTGGCCATTGTCATATCCCTGCAGCCGCAGAGAGAACGAGACTTCAAAGGCGTGCTGTTGATCGAAACCCAGATTCATCGCTTGTGCCTGCTCGAGGGCCCGCAACATCAGGCCCCCGCCGACGAGCAGGACCAGAGACAAAGCCATCTGCAGAACGATCAAGCTGCTCTTCAGCCATGAACGCCGGTGGCCGCCGAATGAAACTTCGTCCTTCAATGCCGGAACGAGGTCCGTCCTTGTTGCCTGCAACGCGGGCAACAATCCGAACAGCACGCCGGTCGCAAGCGCGAGCACAAAGGTGAAGATGTACACGCGATAGTCGATGTATATTCCAAACGTCACCGGAATGGTGATCGGCATCTTGAACGCCATCGCCAGGTTCACCAGCCAGAAGGCCGGCAGTAAGCCTAACGCGCCGCCGGCGAAAGCCAGCAGCACGCTTTCCGTCAGCAGTTGACGCACGAGCCGGAAGCGCGTCGCTCCCAGTGCCAGACGCACGGCGATCTCACGCCGCCGGTCAGCCGCCCGGGCCAACAGCAGATTCGCCAGATTGGTGCACGCCAGAAGCAGCACCAACCCAACTACGGCCATCAACAATCCTGCAAAGCCGAGGACGGGCCCGCGCATGGAGCCGCCGATAAAGCCGGGAGGCGAAAGGGCTACGCGCTTGCCTTCATTGACGTCGGGATACTCGCGTTCAAGATCGAGGGCAATTGCATTGATCCCCGTTTGCGCCTGAGCAGACGTCACTCCGGGTTTGAGACGGCCCTGCACGAAGATGTTCTCCACTCCGCGCTCCTCCAGCCAGGCGTCGCCGAGGTCGATCTGTGCCTGCATTGCCATCGGAAACCAGATCTCAGGGGCCGAAATGATTTCGGTGCCAAAGAAACCCTGCGGCGCGATGCCGATCACCGTGTAGGCGCGACCATTGGCGATTACGTCCTCGCCGATGATGCCTGGATCTCCTCCGAAGCGCTGCCGCCAGCACTTGTAGCTCAAGACCGCCACCGGAACTGCTCCCGGCTTCAGATCGTCGTCCTCTGAGATCAGCCGCCCCATCGCGGCCTTCACCCCCAA
>JBGPFL010000800.1:0-3170 GCA_041483295.1 Blastocatellia bacterium
AGGCAGCGAGTCAGCTTCTCACGCAATGTAGCGAGCGACCGCCGCAAATGACTCTTCACTGTGTTCACGGGCATCTTCAGAACTTCGGCTATCTCGGCCGGTTCAAGGTCCTCCTGATAGCGCAACAGCACCACCATGCGCGCCTTCTCAGGCAGGGTCGCAACCACTCTTCGCAGAACCTCGCTCAGCAGCGGATCCGACGTCGAGGTGGCGCCGGCCGGCTCGGGCACATCTTCCAGGCTTATCTGCGGCCTCACCTTAAGCCGCCGGGTCTGGTCAATGCAGCGATGGCTGGTCACCTTGCGCAGCCAGTAGGTGAGGTGAGCGGAAGACTTCATGGCGGAGAGGTTTTGGTGGAGAAGAAGGAAAACCTCTTGCGCCAATTCCTCAGCCAGTGACCGATCCCTCAAAAAGTGGTAAGCGAGGCTAAAGACCATGCCCTGATGCTCACCCACGATTTGAGCAAAGGCCAGTTGATCGCCACTGACTGATCTTGCCAGCGTCTCCTCCGCCCGATCGACAGTCTCCCCGGTCAATTGAATTGTCCCTTCCCACCCCACCATACTCTAAGTACGCGGCTGGACCTCCAACGAATGCAGTTTTCGCGGGCCGGCCCGGCTTATTTCGGCCGCCCGCCATGCGATTTGTATTGAAAAAGCTACTCCCTTCGGGTATAAGCAAGAGCTACTTGGCAGAAGGACACATTCAGGACTTATGCGCAGATTCTGGCTCACCACACTGGCTCTGATTGTCTCCAATATCGCAATCGGCCCGCAAACGACGATCCCCGCCAGGGCTTCAGGTTCCGAGCTAGCCTATGCGCCGGGGGAAGTCATCGTCAAGCTTAGGCGCGGTGCGAGCGATCTGGCGCAGGTCGCCGCCACGATGGGCTCCGCGAATTCCACTCTAGCTCTATTGAGAGATGACAAGTCAGAACCGCTCGCCCGCCGTAGTGGCGCCGGGCGCCTGGACGAAATCATCTCGGCGCATGGTCTCGATCGCATCTTCGTGCTGAAGGTCGATCCCGGCGTCGACATGGGTCAGACCATTGCCCGGCTCAACGCCAACGACGCGGTCGAGTACGCGGAACCGAACTACCTTATAAAACTGGGATCGTTCATTCCCGATGACCCGAAGTTTGGAGAGCAGTGGGCGCTGCGGAATCTCGGCATCGGTGTTACAGGTTATCCCGCGACGCTCGACGCTGACATCAAGGCCACCGACGCCTGGACGATCACAATCGGCAGCCCGGACGTGATCGTGGCCGTGACCGACACTGGAGTTGACATTACACACCCCGACCTCGCTCCCAACATTTACACGAACCCGCGCGAGATTGCGGGCAACGGGAGAGACGACGATGGTAACGGCTATGTAGACGATGTGAATGGCTACAATGTCGCAGATGGAAATAGCGATGTGAGCGACGTTGTGGGTCACGGTACAGAGATGGCCGGCATCATCGCGGCCAGGACCAACAACCGAGCAGGCATCAGTGGGATGTCGCAGTCCAAGATTCTTCCGGTGAGGTTCTTCAAACGGACGGGTCCGGGACCCGGCGATATCAACGCTACAGTGGCCGACGCGGCGCGGGCGCTGCTCTACTCGATAGCCGCCGGGGCTTCAATAATAAACGCGAGCTGGACGAGTTCGCTCTCGGTACCCGAAGAACAGGCTAACGCGCTTAGAGACGCCGTTGCGGCGACAAACGACGCCGGCGTTCTGCTGGTCTGCATTGCGGGAAACCAGGCAACCAACGACGACGTAACCAAAGTCTACCCGGGAGCTTATCAGCTGGATAATGAGATCGTGACGGCGGCCTCGCAATACAACGACGAAATCTGGCATCCGCCTTTCGAGCCCACGATAGTGCTTAGCGGCTACGGCAAGAACAGCGTGCACCTTGCGGCGCCCGGCATGGCAGTATTCACAACCTCCGCTCGCGGCCAGTGCTCGGCTTGCACTCAGTCTACGAATCCTGATGACTGGTACGGCAGCATCGACGGCACCAGCGCGGCGGCGGCCTACGTGTCGGGTGTAGCCGCCCTGGTCAAGTCCAGGTATCCCGACGAGTACGTTACCGTCCTGAAGCGCCGAATACTCGAAAGCGTCGATGTGCGCGAGAGTCTTCAACGCTTCGTTAAGACGGGGGGACGGCTCAATGCCTACGGAGCGCTGACGATCGAGATCAGCATAACGCCGCCTTTGCTGACCCAACTGAAGTACAAAACCAATACCGGAAAGCTGTTCCTATATGGGGAAGGTATCCAGCAGGGCGCGTATGCGTTGGTGGGGACATCGAGATACAAGTCCAAGTTCAAGGGCGGGGACCAGTCGCGTGTCGTATCGACGGTGCCTGAGAGCGCGTTTCCGTCCGGGGCTCCGGTTCAGATCAGACTTCTGAACCCCGACGGTGGATTGAGCCAGGCGCTCAGCTTCAGCCGTTGAAGTGGTGCCAAGTGAAAAACCTGTAGGGCCCGCCCCTACAGGTTCCTCGTTCCAGTTCAAATTGCGCAACGGGGATACCGGCTTTTGCCGCCACCTTGCGCGCTTGCAGTTGTTGAGTCATAATTCCCCGACTCAGCAGCGGTAGTGGCAGTCCGCGCGCTCTTCACCTCTCGATTTAGGTCAGAAGATACAATGACAAGTAGCGCACAAACTCTTTCGCTCGAACGCAAGCTGAGGATGTACGAGGCGCGTGAGGCGATTCTCAGCCGCATCGGATCAGAGACCTTCTCTGTCATTAACCTCGACCTTTTTCTTCAGGCCACGGTTAATCAGGTGGGCAAGATGATGGAGGTGGACCGCTGCGACGTGATGACCCTTACGCCCGAGGGCGAGCTTCAAATAACTCACGAATATCGGGCCGAGGACGCAGCCGAGCCGGTTCCGTCGTCGCTAGGCCTGCGAGTGCCGATCGACCTCGATCGGCTCCACGAAAGCATCGACCTCTACAGCCCGCAGGTCGTCAAAGACACCTCTTCGCCCGAATTGCCGTTCGTCATTCGCTCGCTCTCTGAGAGTTTGGGAAGCAAGTCTGTGCTCATCGTGCCGATCGCCTCGAACTGGGAGCTGATGGGTATGATCGGGCTCCATTACTGCCGGCAGAACTACCACTGGAACGAGGACGAGATAAACTGCATCCGCGGCCTCGCACAGCAGATCGCGAT
>JBGPFL010000801.1:0-3164 GCA_041483295.1 Blastocatellia bacterium
CCTGATGCTCCCAGGCCTTAGCGGGACGGAAGTCCTTCGCGCTGTTCGCCTCGAGAATGACCATGTGCCGATTCTAATGCTGACTGCTCGAGATGCGCTCTCTGACAAAGTTGTACATCTCGAAGCAGGGGCCGACGACTACCTGACCAAGCCCTTCGCCTTCGCGGAGTTGCTGGCACGAGTCAAAGCGCTGCTCCGTCGAGGATCGATCAGTCGTCCAAATGTCCTCCGCGTTGCTGACCTTGAGCTCGATAGGCTGTCTCAACAAGTGAAACGGGCGGGGCAACGAATCGATCTCACGGCCAAGGAATACGGCCTGCTCGAATACTTGATGGCGAATGCGGGCCGAGTGCTCTCGCGAACGATGATCATCGAGCACGTGTGGGACCAGAGCTTTGATGGAGTGACGAACATCGTTGACGTGTACGTGCGCCATCTCCGGAACAAGATAGAATCAGAGCAGGATCGCAAATTGATACGGACCGTGCGAGGAATGGGCTACGTGATCACTGATCAGGATGAAGCATGAACACCCGGTCGATTCGCTTCAGGTTGACGGTCTGGTATGCAGGCCTGCTGGCGGGCCTATTGGTGCTGTTTGGCGCACTGGTCTATGTCGGCTTAAGTCACTACTTGAGGCGCACGCTCAGTGACTCTCTCACCGGGCAGGCTAACCAAATCGGTGAGAGGCTGCTGGTCAACGTTAGTCAGAGCGGCGAGGCATACGTTGTTGATGAGATCAAGGAGCACTTCGCGCCGGAGATAAACGGCAGGTTCATTCGGGTGACAAGGGCCGATGGGGGCATCCTGTACGAATCCGGTGTGCCCAAGGATGGCAGCTTCGATCCGACCGAGATGTCTGCGGCGCGCGTCGGCCTGACTCAGGTGTCCTCCCGCGTTGAGCATTCGTCCGGCGGCGCTGAGTTGTTGATATCGGCGGCTCCCTTCACGGCGCGCGATGGGACCCGCTTTCTGATCGAAGCTGGCGCACCGCTGAATCAGAGCGAGAGCATCCTCCATGGCCTGCTCCTAACCTTCGCCGTTGGGCTGCCGCTGGTGGTTGCGGTTGCTATCGGTGGCGGTTACGTGCTCATGCGACGGGCCCTGGCGCCGGTAGGTGAAATCACGCGCACCGCTGAGCGAATAACATCACGCAATCTCACCGAGCGATTGCCCGTAGCCGACACCGGCGACGAACTCGAAGCGCTGTCGGTCGCGCTGAATCGAATGATTGCCCGAATCGAGCACTCATTCCGGCACATCAACCGCTTTACCGCAGACGCATCGCACGAGCTTCGCACACCCTTGACCGTTCTTCGCGGCGAACTTGAAGCGATTGCGCGAAAGCCTAAGCTCGATGAGGACGTGCGCGAGACGATTGGCAGTGCGCTTGAAGAGACCGAGAGGTTGGCAAAGATCGTTGAAGGCCTGATGGCGATATCTCGTCTCGACGCGGGCGAAGCGAAGATGGAGCGTTCAGGGTTCGATCTCGGAGAGCTGGTCGCCACCACAAGCGAACAGATGCGCTTGCTTGCCGAAGACAAGAGAATCGCCCTGCGATGCGATGCGTCAGATCAAGTTGGTATTGAGGGCGACCGCGCACGTCTAAAGCAGCTTGTAGTCAACCTCCTGGACAACGCGATCAAGTATACGCCGGAAGGCGGATCGGTGGGGGTCAAGGTTGGCGCGGCAGATGGCATTGCCGTGATTGAGGTCGAAGACAACGGAGTAGGCATCCCCGCCGAAGCGCTCGCGCACGTATTCGAGCGTTTCTACCGAGTCGACAAAGCGCGCTCGCGCCAGATGGGCGGGTCCGGTCTTGGCTTATCAATCGTCAAATCCGTCTGCACGGCTCACGGGGGTAAGGTGACGGTGGAGAGCACCGAAGGCCACGGTAGTCGCTTTCGAGTTGAACTGCCGCTGGCCAATGGCATCTCTGAAGCATTTGAAGCGCGTTAAGACAGGATGAGGAAAGAGGAGAACACAGAGTCTGAGGGAGTAAAAGTATGAACAGAGTCAAACTGAGTCTCAGCGTATGCGCGCTCTTGTTCCTGGTTGCGGTCGCCTGCAGCACGAGCGAAACAAATGACGGAGACGATGGCAAATCGTCCCCTACCGACAACAAGGTCGCGCCCGAGGCTCCCGCTCCCGTTCAGCCCTCAGGCAAGGCCTTCGTTTATAACTTCGATAGCGAGGCAGCCGGCCGGATGCCTGCTAAGTTTCACGGTGCGCTAACCGGCCAGGGAGAAAAGAGCGAGTGGGTCGTGAAGGCAGATTCGTCTGCACCGTCGCAACCGAATGTGCTGGCTCAGCTTTCAAATGACAAGACCGACTATCGCTTCCCTCTTGCGATCGCCGATGAAGGCTCGTTTCAAAATCTGGAAATGAGCGTCAAATTCAAGGCAGTTTCGGGCGAGGTGGATCGAGCAGCGGGTATGGCGTTCCGACTGCGTGACGCAAACAACTATTACGTCGTCCGCGCAAACGCTTTGGAAAATAACTATCGTCTCTACCATGTGGTCAACGGGCGGCGCGTTCAGTTTGCTGGGGCTAACGTCAAAGTCGCTCCGGGCGAGTGGCACGAACTGCGTGTCGACTGCGTGGGCAATCACATCACCTGCTACTTCGACAACGAGAAAAAGATCGACGCAACGGATGAGACTTTCAAAGAGGCTGGGAAAGTCGGATTGTGGACGAAGGCCGATTCAGTAACTTACTTCGACGATCTGCGCGTCAGCGCGAAATGAGCGAGTCGTTTCCGTTGAGATGCTCGTTGAAGATGGCTAAACCTGGAACCTATGGGAGGACACGTATGTCAAGCAGAGATCAAGTCAATCGGAAGCATGCGGCTGGGTTCATTGTTATTGTGATCGTAATGATAGCGGCGGCCGCAATCCGGCCCCGGAGTAGTGCGGCTCTCGGCGCCGCCAATAAGACGGTCGCGGAGCAACAACTCAACACTAAGGCGATAGATCAGATCATTGGCCGGTCTGGCGAATTGAAAGGCGACGTCTACAGGATCGGACTTCCGCGCACCGACCTGAAAGTTACAGCGGACGGCGAGCCAATCAAGCCGGGTCTCGCGCTCGGCTCCTGGATGGCGTTCAAGCGAACGGACAACCACGCAATGGTGATGGGTGACCTCGTGCTGCTTGAAAGCGAGA
>JBGPFL010000802.1:0-3160 GCA_041483295.1 Blastocatellia bacterium
TCCCATCTGCTTGAGCATTATCGATTCGATCTCAGCAGTCAGGTGTTCGGTCTCAATGATCAATTCGGTTGTTTGCCGCTCAATGGTCCCCGCGGCAGCACGGTCAGCAAGGGTCTTCAGGTTTATTCCGATGTTGTAATACGCGCCTTTCACCGCAGTCTCTGCAAGGCGGCTGCCCACCGTGACGTCCGGCAACGCATTTGGATTGCCGATCTTCGCAAGCTCGGCCAGCCGCTTCAGCACTTCAAGCGCCGTGCGCGCCGTCTCCAAAGGTACGTCCACCGCACCGCCCGTCGCAATGTCGATCAGGCGTTTTCGATCGGCCTTCTGCTCGTCCGTCTCCTTCGGCTGGCGATAGGCCGCCAGCACCCCTTCGAAGCTTGCGGCGTCTTCGGCGATTAATTGACGGAGCCGCCCGCCCAATCGCTCGAGGTCGGCTTTGATCTCCTTCACTCGAGGCTCGACCTCGACATACCTGACTTTTCCCAGCGTTAGACTGCACATCATCTGACCGAGCGACGCCGCGAGCACCCCACTGTAGGCCGCGACGCTGCCCCCGCCCGGAGTCGGCGTCCCTGCCGCAACCAGGTCGGCAAAAGTGCCGATCGAATCGGAGAGCGCATCGCTCACTTCTCGTCCTCCATCGCCGATTGGAGTCTGTGTTCGAGTATCTGCGCCGCGCTAAAGTCTTCGAGCTGGAGATAGAAATCGGCAACCGCGTTGAGCGCGTTTTGAGGCACCAACCCAACAATCTCCGATCCGATGACCGGAACGCCATACCGCTCGGCTTCGCGTTTCACCATCTCGAACACTCGGAACAACGGCGTGCCTTCATAGTTAACCATGTTCATCGACACCTGCACGATGCCGCGGTCCTTGAGCTCGAAGCCCAATGCCTTCACGTAACGCAGCCCGCCGCTCTGAGCGCGTACCGCTCGCGAGATTTTGTTGGCAATTTCGATGTCGGACGTTCCGAGGTTTATGTTGTAAGCGATCAGCGGCGGGCGGGCGCCAACGGCGGTGATGCCGGCGGTCGGATGGACTCGCGGCTCGCCGAAGTCCGGGCGTCGCGCTTCGCTGGTGGCGATGTCGTCGCGTATGCCTTCGAACTGGCCTTTGCGAATCGCCGCCAGGTTCTCGCGCTCCGGCCTGGTCGCGGCTTTCTCGTACAGGTAGACCGGTATCCCGAGATCGCTCCACATTCGCCCGCCGCACGCTCGCGCAAGTGCCACGCACTCTTCCATGGTCACCCCTGAGATGGGCACGAAAGGGATCACGTCGGTTGCCCCCATTCGTGGATGCTCTCCAGTGTGCTTGTTGAGGTCGATCAACTCGGCGGCCTTTCCAGCGCCTGCGATTGCAGCTTCGACGGCGCTATCAGGCGAGGCTACAAAGGTGATCACCGAGCGATTGTGATTCGGGTCGGACTCGCGGTCGAGGATGGTGGCGCCGGGTACAGACTTGATGCCAGCTACGATTTGATCGATCACTTCCGTGCGACGGCCCTCGCTGAAATTGGGGATACACTCGACTATTTTTCGCATGATCTCTCAAGAAGCTCGATGGAAATCCTAACCGATTCGGTGGGGGCATGCAAAGAAGCGAGCGTGGCGTCGTTTGTTGCGGGTCCAATTGAAACTCGGACTAGGTGCGAGGTTAAGCCAGACGAGAATCGTCAACGCAAAGACGCAAAGACGCAAAGAGAGTGTCGGGCCGATAGATTGAGATCAGGGCTAGCGCGGCGGGGCTCGACTGGGGCGCATCCCGAAGGTGAGCCTGGACATCCTGGAACGTCGCGAGATACGTCTGGCTTTGGCCAAGACTCTCTTTGCGCCACTGCGCCTTTGCGTCTTTGCGTTGAGGACCCCTCTGAGAAGAGATGTTCGCGGGTGCCGCGATTCGCGGATTAGTTGCGATGCTGCCATAGAACGCCGGCCTCCCTTGACAAACAAAGTTCCTGCCATTAAAACCGTGGCCTGTTACATCAGAGGAAACGGGACACGGGGAGCCGGGAGAACACGGGGAACACGCGGCCAGCAACAACGACCAAATGAATAACATGAATGTCACAGTTTATCTGTCTCGCTCCCGTGGTTTCACTTCGTCTGATCGAACACCACCTCGCCACCAGAAAACCAGGGAGTGAATAAGAAATGGCAACATCCGATCAGTATGCAAACCTTGATGCCACCGCGCTTGCAGAGATGGTTCGTCAAAGGGACGTACACCCCCTCGAGCTTGTGGATGCCGCGATTGCCAGCATCGAGAAACTGAACCCCGTGCTCAATGCCGTGGTCACGCCGATGTACGACGAGGCGCGAGCGACGGCTGCCCGCGAATTGCCTCAAGGCCCATTTATCGGCGTGCCGTTTCTGTTGAAGGATCTGCTCGCTTCATATGCGGGCGTTCGAATGACCTCGGGCTCGGCGTTCCTTGCGCACTTCGTGCCCCGCCACGACAGCGCCCTTGTCTCGCGGTATAAGCGGGCGGGGCTCATAGTCGTCGGCAAGACGAACACTCCTGAGTTCGGCATTCTGCCGACTACTGAGCCGACGCTTTTTGGCCCGACCCGCAATCCATGGGATACCGGCCGCACCACAGGCGGCTCGAGCGGGGGTTCCGCGGCGGCTGTTGCAGCCCGCATCGTTCCGATGGCTCACGCAAATGACGGTGGCGGCTCGATTCGGATTCCCGCCTCGTGCTGTGGGTTATTCGGGCTCAAACCGACTCGGGCTCGCAACTCGCTCGCTCCGGCGTTCGGCGATATGTTTAGCGGGCTGGTTGCCGAACACGCAGTCACTCGTTCAGTGCGCGACAGCGCGGCGCTGCTGGATGCGACAGCGGGGCCCGAGGTTGGAGATCCGTACTTCGCTCCACCACCGGCGCGGCCATTCATTCAAGAAGTGGGAGCCGACCCCGGCCGCTTACGAATAGCCGTCGCCGCAACCGCGCCCTCGGGGGCCGCTATCCACGAGGATTGTGTTGCCGCCGTCCGCGATGCGGCGAAGTTATGCTCCGAGCTTGGCCACGAAATTGAGGAAGCCTCTCCGAGCTTCAACGCGGAGATGCTCATCGGGAGCTTCATGGCATTGTGGGCGGGGGGATGCACGTGGGAGATCGATGGGATTGCGCAGCGCACCGGGCGCTCGGTTTCCGAAGA
>JBGPFL010000803.1:0-3156 GCA_041483295.1 Blastocatellia bacterium
ATCACGCATCACGCATCACTTCGCCCAGTAGCCCGGGCGCGCGCGAACGCTCGCTCCCTTTGCCTTACCGCGGACTTCGACCTTTATGGTGCGCCAGCCGCCGTTGCGTGCGTCATTGCTCGAGTAGTAGCCGATCGAGTACTGCGCCCGCAGGTCGTCCGCCACCTGCTTGTAGACACCAGCCAGGTCGATCAATGAGCGCACCGGATAGACTCGTCCCCCGGCACGCTGGGCCATATCTCGTTCCTGCCGCCGGGCAAGGCCGAACAGGCCGTGGTTGATTTTCGTCAACAGCTCCTGCGGAAGCAACTTGCGCTCGCGATGCCGGTCAAGAGAATCCGCATCATATGCATCGAAATAGCGATCGACCTGACTCTGAGACAGATCAGCGTATTCGGGATCGCTCTTCGGTTTCAGCAGCCTGTTCAGCGTCACCGCCTCCGTGTTGAGCTCCAGAAAGTAGACCGACGCGTCGGACTTCTCGATCAGCTTTGCGACCTCAGGGTACCTGGTCTTGCTCGATGAATCGACTCCGTCCGACATGCAGATGATGGCCTTTCGCCCTTCGACCTTCTTGAGCGGACTATCTTCAACGGCAAGGAACAGCGCGTCGTAGAACGAAGTACCCGTGCTTTCGCCGAAGCGGGCGCCCCCTCCACCTTCAGGAGTCGCCGCGCTGTCGATCGCTGCCTCGACCTTCGCACGGCTGTCGTTCAAGTCGGCGATCAATTCCACATCACCGCTGAAGACTATCACGCCCACGCGGTCGCCCCTGCGCAGCTCAGCAAGAAAGTTTTTTGCCGCGCGTTTGATCAACATTATTTCGTCGGCGGTCGATCCCGAGATGTCGAGCAGGAGCATCAAAGTGAAAGGCTCCTCGCCCGACGCGAAGTGCGAGATCTTCTGTCTCACGCCGTCTTCGTAGACGTTGAAATCATCAGCCTTGAGCGATCTGATCGCGAGGCCGTTCGAATCGGTGACCGCAGCCGCGATTGTCACCAGGTCGGTCTTGAGCTTGATCGTCTGGTCTTGATCACGTTGGGGCGGAGGCAACTGGGCTCTCGCGTGACTCCCGGCCGCCAGCACTAGAAGGAGTAGCAGCAGATTCGGCCTTGTCATCCTCCGCACCGTAAGCCTCCAACTATCTCAAGCAGGTTTAATCCTAGCTCGCAGGCAGTCTGGTTGCCAACCGAGCTGTGCAACGAGTTCTGAGTTCTGAGTTCTGAGTTCTGAGTCACAGGTTGGATTGACCGCTCAGCACTCAGCACTCAGCACTCCGGCCCGGCCGCGTACTTTTTTGCGGTCCCTTCCGCCGTTGTGTTATCTTTTCACCTTAACAGCGCTCTTCTTTGCACCCGAGAGATTCTCAGCTCTGCACCAGGCCAACTTGGGACTTGAGCCTTTTCTCCTTTGCAAAACGACGAGCATGGAAATCACTATCATCATGCGATCGTGCAGCATGTGATCGTGCAGTCCCCCTTTCACAGAGGAGAGGTTCCGATGGCAAGGGTGAAGGACGGGGATGTTATATCCCTGCATTACACGGGGTCTTTGGACGACGGAACAGTGTTCGATACTTCGGAGCAGGGCTCGCCGCTCAGCTTCACTGTGGGCGCCGGGGAGGTCATACCGGGCTTCGAAGAGGGCGTCAGGGGAATGGAAATCGGCGAGACGCGCGAATTCAACATTGAGCCCGAGCATGCGTACGGCGAATACCACGAAGACCTGGTCAGGGTGGTGTCGCGCTCGGCATTTCCGCCGAACATCACCCCTGCGATGGGTCTTGGCTTCGAGCTTGAGCTCCCGTCGGGCCAGACTCTTCCGGTGAGAATCATCGATGTCGAGGGCGATGAGGTAACCCTGGACGCAAACCATTTGCTGGCCGGAGAGACCCTCACATTCAAGATTCGCCTCCTCAGCATCGACATGAGCGCTGGGCCGGCGGCGGCCAGTGGCAGTTAGTTGTTCGCCCTCAGGCAAAGAGTAAGAGCAGGGTATTGGTTCAGTGTGACTTGCTGACAACACCATCAGAATTGAGCAGTACCAAAAATAGGAGACCGGCCGATTGCGTGAGCTGATAAGGATCGGGGTAGACACGGGCGGGACCTTTACCGACTTCGTAGTCGCTCACGGGTCGCAACTTCACTCATTCAAGGTTCCGTCCACGCCGCATAACCCTGCCGAAGCGATCCTTGCGGGCGTAGCTCATGCCATTCGGCTGACCGGAGCGACTCCATCGGAGATCGTACACGGCACTACAGTGGCTACCAATGCCCTGCTCGAACGAAAAGGAGCTCGCACAGCACTCATAACCACCGAAGGGTTCGAGGACGTCATCGAAATAGGCAGGCAGGCGCGGCCCGAGATCTATAATCTCATGGTCGTCCGCCCGGCGCCGCTCATTCCCCGCGAGCTGAGATTCGGACTGCGCGAGCGGGTCGCCCCGGATGGTTCAGTTCTAACGCCGCTCGATCCCGATGAGATTGCCGGAGTGATCCGCGAGATAAGCCGGCTCGCAGCCGAATCGGTAGCCGTCTGCTTCCTGTTCTCGTTTGCCAATCCCGGCCACGAGCGAGTTCTCGGGCGGGCCCTGGGCCACCTCAAAGTTCCGGTCTCTCTCTCGTCAAAGATACTGCCCGAGTATCGCGAGTACGAACGCACTTCCACCGTGGTCATCAACGCATACCTGGCGCCGCTTATGTCTCGCTACCTGCGCGCGCTTGAGCGAGAGTTGGCGTCGACGATCAACAGCGCAAGCTTAGCTGCCGGTCCTGAGTTGCCGGCGCACAGCGCCGGGCGACCTCAGAGGGCAACCAGGCGCCAGTCACTCACCGGTCAATCTCTCCCCTTGAGAGTCATGCAATCCAACGGCGGATCCGTGTCAGCGCGAACGGCGGCCTCCGAACCCGTGCGTGCGCTACTCTCGGGTCCTGCGGGTGGCGTAGTAGGCGCGCTGCGGGTGTGCGAACTGGCGGGCACGGGCGACATCATCACCTTCGATATGGGCGGGACCTCGACCGACGTCGCGTTATGCAGGGGCGAAGCTCGCACCACGAATGAGGCTCTGGTAGCCGGTTTGCCGGTCGCCGTTCCGGTAATCGACATTCATACGGTCGGCGCGGGCGGCGGATCGATTGCGAGAGTCGACGAAGCTGG
>JBGPFL010000804.1:0-3147 GCA_041483295.1 Blastocatellia bacterium
CGATCTGTGCAACCTCGCCTTTGCTCTCGATCTTCACGATACCGCCGTCAGCCGGCCGCGCAGGCTCGGGGCGAATATGAATGTCGAGGAGATGAAGGACCTCTCGGATGGCAAGCAGGCGCTTCGGGTGATCGTGGTTGCCGCCGATCACAACAGCCGGAATGTTCTGGCCTCGCAATTCAGAGAAGAAGTTGAACGCAAGCTGCTCGGCTTCGGGCGGCGGGGCCTGCGAGTCGAACACGTCGCCGGTGATCAGAACACAGTCGATCTTCTCGCGGCGAACGATGTCGAGGATCTCCGCGAGCGCGGCCTGGTGTTCGTCGCTGCGTGAGCGCCCCTTCAAGCTCTTGCCAAGATGCCAGTCAGAAGTGTGGAGAAATCGCATATCCAGTTTCGATGAGGATTGATGTTAACAATGGAGAGATGAATGGGCTAGGGAGGATGCGGAAAAAAAGAGGTCCAGGACATGCATGGCACAAACACATCAAGTCAACGAGCCCCTCACCTCACTTACACTCCTTGGGTTCCAGCGAGCGGAGAAACCGCCAAAACGGTTTCTCCCGCTCGGCATCCGTGACACCCGCAGGCACGTCCAAGCCGGTGTTCTCTCGGGTTCGTCTCATTAACACCCCACTTCAGTGGGGTGGCCTGCGACCCGGGGACCCTTGGGAACCGTTTTAACGGTTTTTCCCGCTCGGCATCCCTGACACTTCGAGGCCGGTGTTCTCTCGGTAATGAGCCTACCTGTGTTCACATCGTCTCATCCCACTCATCATCGCGCCACTCCAAGCCGTAAGCCCTCACAAATGCCTCGAGCTCTTCAGCAAAGGTCTTCTTTCGATGATGAGCCTCCTGGTCGGCGATGTACTTAGCAACGCTGCCCACATTGGAATGCGACATCGAGAACGCGCCGTAGCCACGTCCCCAGGCGAACTTACCGGGAATGATTCGATTGGCGTTAATCCAGTGTGATGAACCTCCCTTGAGCAGCTTCGTCACCTCCTCGATCGAGTACTTAGTCGGGAGGTCGATCAGCGCATGCGTGTGATCGGGATTCACAAAGTTGATCTTCATGTAGATCCCCTTTTCCTTGGCATAATTCTGCAGGAAGGCGGAGACCTTCGAGGCAGACTGCTTGGGCAACAGCCTTTCGCGTTTCAGGGTGGCCCACGTAAGATGTAGCCAGCACCGCGAGTAAGAATGGACCGACATCGGTGTTCCTCCTTGAGTTGGGGAAACTGTTAAAACAGTTAACGAGGTCTTCACGCGCACATGCCACCCCACTGAAGTGGGGTGTTAATGAGAAGGAGCCAGCGATCGCTCCTGTTACACGTTGATCAATTGGGCGATGAATGAGAGGAGAGGCGATTCTCTCATCAATTGTTGCACTTCAAGTGTGCTTGACGGAGGACGTGGAATGCAAGCCGGTGTCGTCGTTATGCACTCTTCAAACCCGCTGGAATGTGGTGTCGTTGTTATTCAGTTCTTGAAACTCGCTGGACTATGGTGTCGTCGCTATCCACTCTTCAAATCTGCTGGAATCCGGTGTCGTCGTTGTTCACTCTTCAACCCCTAGAATCCTTCGAACGGGTCGCCCTCGCGTGTCCTCGCGACTTCGCTCACCCTGGTCGCCCATGATGGAAACGGAAACTGCACAAGCAACGGCGTAGGAATCTCGGGTTGATGCACTATCACAGTGCCGGGCTTCAGGATCCCCGCCCGCGCTCGACTCGCGGCGCTCAGGAAGCGATATTCATCTCGATGGGCTTCGGCCAGATCCAGGCGGCCAACGACGCGAAAGGCGCAATTGCCTACTATTCGCCTCTCGACTTCGCTCGCAGTCTGCTGTGCGCCGATCAGAATCACGCCGAGACTCCGCCCGCGCTCTGATATGTCCAGCAGCACTTCTTTGATCGGGCTCCAGCCATCCCGAGGTGCGTACTTGTTCAGCTCGTCGAGGACGACGAAGACGAGGGGCCGCGCGGTCCCCGCCCTTTCTTTATCCTCGAACATTCTGCGAAGCACGATGCCAACGACGAATCTCTTGGCCCGATCGTGAAGGTTGTGAATATCTACAACGGTGAGCTGCTTCTGCTTCCAGTCGATGCGATGTTTCTCGGCTTCGGGTACATGGCCGCGAATCAGGTGTCCGATTCGGAACGCGGCCGCTCGAAGCCTGCGTTCAAAGGCCGCGAGTGTGCCCGAGGCCGCGTTTGCCCAGTGGTCGAGGCTCATGCAGATGAAGTCGACCAGGTGATCGAACGATTCATAACTGCTCAGGTCGGCCTCGCGAGCAAGCGCCGCTTCGACTCGATCTATGACCGCGGAGAGATGGCTCGTTTCGTCGTCGGCTTCGGCGAAGAGGAATCTCAAGTAGCGCTCGCGGCAGAACTCCTCGATCGTCCAGCAGAAAGCGGTCACCCCTTCTTGCCGGCTGCCGGTATCCGGGATCAATACCTCTTCTCGCGCCTTCACTGGAGCGAAGATCGAGACGCTCGAAAAAGCATCGGGCATCAGTCCAAGCCTGGCATAAGCTTCCGTGGTTTCCGGCCTCCGCACCGCGTTTCTCTTGTCCAGAAAGAGCAGGTCCTCACCCTTGACGTTGAAGATGATGGCTCGTGCATTAGTTGCGTCTTCTTCGAGGATTCCGCTGTTGAACAGGCCGTAGAGCAGAAAGGTCGCGTAGCTGGTCTTGGTCGCTACGCCGGAGATTCCCGAGATGTTCACGTGGGCGCCGCGCGACCCATCAAGGAACTCGAGGTTGCCGTAGACGACCTCTCCGTCTCGCGAAAGGCCCATCGGAAACTTGCGCTTCATTCCATCGAAGAAGAGCGCCTGGTCTCGATCGATGCCCGCCGCGCGAAACACACGCTGTCCGGGCAGTGGCGGCACGAATATTTCAGGCTCCACCCGTGTGACCGAGATGTGGGCGGCAATCGAGCGACCCAATGGAAAGAGGCCCTCCTCGGATAGGAACACATCGGTCTCGAAACGAGCGCCCTCGTGCCGGGCCCTGACGATATCGACAATGCCATAGAGCGTCACGCGCCGTTTGTCAGGGAGTTCGCGGTTGACGAAGATAACGTCGTCTAACTGGACGGTCTGCTCCGGCGCCACCGCTATCCAGAAGTCGAGCGGCTGCGCGTC
>JBGPFL010000805.1:0-3142 GCA_041483295.1 Blastocatellia bacterium
CGATCACAGACGCCGTTCGCCGCGATCGCGCGCTTGATGCTTATCAACAGATGCTCGACAAGCACGCGGATGCGGCCGAGCAGGGGGCTGCGGCAAAGATTCAGCAGATCACCCAGGAGACCGAAGAGTATCTCAAGCGCAAGCAGGCCGAGATCGAAGCGTTGCGTGCGGAAACCGCGGATGCGAGGCGAGAGTCGATAGACTTCTCAGTGCGTCGGGAAGCTGAAGAAAAACGGCTGGCGGACCTGATAAGTCCGTTCCTCGAAGGCACACCCAACCCGGTAACGGTCGGCAACAAGCCAGGTGAAACTCAGCCGTAGATTGCCCCGTTTCAACGGAGCCAATCCGGAGAAATCGACCAACGCAAGGAGAATAGGTTGGGAAGGTGGATTTATCCCCGCTCGACTGGAGGCTCAGTGCCAGCGGGGATAAATCCCACTTCCCGACCTCTATTCTCCTTAATTTGAGTGGTGTATTCGAAGGTGGCGGTCCGTAACCGGCCGCTCAGAACCGCCGAGACCTACAGCGTTGCTCAACCCCCACCGCGAGACACGGATGTTATGTTCTCGATGATGGCCGAAGCGAACTCGCTGGTCTTCACTTTCGTTGCGCCTTCCATCTGGCGCTCCAGATCGTAAGTCACTCGCTTCTGCCGGATGGTCATGGTCAGCGCGTCGGTGATCTTGCTGCTGACTTCGCGCCAGCCAAGATGATCGAACATCATGACGCCGGACAGGATAACCGAGGACGGGTTGATCACGTCCTTATCGGCGTATTTCGGAGCCGTTCCGTGAGTCGCTTCGAACACCGCGGCCTTGTCCCCGATATTGGCTCCTGGAGCCATTCCCAGGCCGCCGACCTGGGCAGCTGCGGCGTCCGAGAGGTAATCCCCGTTGAGATTCGGAGTTGCTAGAATCGAGTACTCATCCGGGCGGATGAGTATCTGCTGGAAGATTGAATCGGCGATGCGGTCTTTGATTAACAGCTTCTTCTTCCATTCGCCGTTTCCGTGAGAGTTCCAGATCGCCCCCAGCGTCCCATTGACTTCGGCGACCGCGGCCGCGCGTTGCTTGGCTGACATCTGCTCGAACCCGGGCTCTATCATCCGCGCGTTCTCTTCATCGGTGATTGAAGCGGTCTTCTCGCGGTTCTCGAGGATCCAGGTCTCGCGCTCGGTCACGGTATCGCTCCTGAACTCTTCTTTGGCGAGCTCGTAGCCCCAATCGCGGAAGGCGCCCTCGGTGAACTTCATGATGTTGCCTTTGTGGACCAGCGTGACCGATGGCCGGCCGAACTCGAGGGCGTACCGGATGGCGCGGCGCACGAGCCGCTTCGTGCCGGTCGGCGACATTGGTTTGATGCCGATCCCGCTGTCGGTGCGAACCTGGTAGCCGAACTTGTCATTCAAGAGCGAGATGATCTCAGCCGCGCGTTCGCTGCCGGAGGGGAACTCGACGCCGGCGTAAACGTCCTCTGTGTTTTCGCGAAAGATCACCACATTTACCCTCTCGGGCAGCTTGACCGGGGAAGGCACTCCGTCGAAGTACCGCACCGGCCGGACGCAGGCATAGAGGTCGAGCACCTGGCGAAGAGTGACGTTCAGGCTGCGGATGCCGCCGCCGACAGGAGTGGTCAGCGGGCCTTTGATTGCGACGGCAAATTCGGCTATGGCCTTCACCGAGTCTTCGGGCAGCCATTCGCCGAAAGCGTTAAAGGCTTTCTCGCCCGCGAATATCTCGAACCACGCGACACTGCGCTTGCCGTCAAAGGCCTTTGCTACCGCGGCATCGAAGACCCTCTGCGAGGCGCGCCATATGTCGCGCCCAATCCCGTCGCCTTCAATGAATGGAATTATGGGGCGGTCTGGCACCTTGAGCCGGTCGCCGTCGACGGTAATCTTTTGACCGTCGACAGGAACTTCTATACCATTGAACTTCTCCATGGACTTGGCGACCTCCTGTCTGTGAGCGGCTCTTAAGCCTAAAGATGGCTAAGCGCCGACTGTATCAGCGCGCTGAATGAGGTGTCAAGAATCTGGTTTTGATCAGGAATTAGGGCGGTTATGCCTGACGACGAGAAGAGAGCCGCGTCGGATGACGAGGACCCGATGGAAGAGATTCACCGGCGGCTTCAACATAACGATGCGGCCAACTTAACAGCGGATCCGGCTCTCCCCACCGCCTGGGAGCGGGTCAAACTCGCCCGCCACACTGACCGCCCTTACACGCTCGATTACGTCGAGCGAGTGTTCACGGCCTTCACTGAGGTCCACGGCGACCGCAGATTCGGCGACGACCCGGCTATTGTTGCGGGGCTTGCCGACTTCAATGGAGAACCCTGTGTTGTGGTCGGCCATCAGAAGGGACGCACCACCCGGCAGAGGCAATGGCGAAACTTCGGGATGGCAAAGCCGGAAGGCTATCGCAAGGCCCTTCGGGTTATGAAGCTGGCCGAGAAATTCCACCGGCCGGTCTTCACCTTCATCGACACAAGCGGAGCTTATCCGGGCATTGCCGCCGAGGAGCGCGGCCAGGCCGAAGCAATTGCTTACAACCTGCGCGAGATGGCCAGGCTGCGCGTGCCGATAATCGTTACGGTAACGGGCGAGGGAGGCTCCGGCGGCGCGCTTGCCATTGGAGTCGGCGACCGAGTATTGATGCTGGAGAACTCGATCTATTCGGTGATCACGCCCGAAGGATGCGCGTCTATCCTCTGGCGGGATGCGTCGTATGCCGAACAGGCGGCGCGAGCTCTGAAATTGACTGCACCTGACCTGCTCCAGCTCGGCTTGATAGATCAGATAGTGCCGGAGCCTACTGGCGGGGCCCATGTCGACCCGGACGAAATGGCCATTACGCTTTCAGCTTATCTGGCTGACGCGCTGAATTCCGTGCGCAACCTCGGGGACGGCGAGCGAGTCAAGCGCCGGTACGAGAAGTTCCGCGCGATGGGCGAGATCGGGCAGCGCTCGGCTTGACGATACCTGTCGCCGCCTTTTTGGACTCGCGGTTCTGGTGGTAAGAGCCCCCACAGGCCCCCCAAAGGCCCCCCAAAGGCCCCCCAAAGGCCAGGAGAGCGTTGGACGGTTTCGATTTCGACGGAACGCTCGCCCAGTCGGCGCCGGCCGACAGTAAAGCGTTCC
>JBGPFL010000806.1:0-3141 GCA_041483295.1 Blastocatellia bacterium
CAATCATAACGGCTTCGCAAAATGTCACTACTATGGCCGATGCGGAGACGGGTGTGATACGTCGAGCTTCTTCAATGCCGCAGACTATCTGGTCGATCCTGCCCTTAAGACCGGCAGGCTGAAGATCAGAACCAACGCGGTTGTCGCCCGGATTCTCGTGAACAAGGAGGGCAGGGCAAGCGGAGTCCAATATTTCGACAGAAACACCAAACAGGAGTATCAAGTGCGGGCCAAAGTTGTGGTGCTCGGGGCTAGCTGCATAGATTCAACGAGGATACTGCTCAACTCGAAGTCGGACAGCTTTCCCAACGGCATCGGCAACGGTTCGGGCGTCATCGGGAAATATCTCTGCGAACAGGTGAGGTTCCACGTCAAAGCCTTTCTTCCCCAGTTGTACGGCCGCGAGACGACGAACGACGATGGCATAGGGGGCGAGCACATTTACCTTCCGAGATTCAATCATCGAGGACCTAAGCGGGACTACCTTCGCGGGTTCGGCATGCAGTTTTGGGGAACCGGCTGCACGCAAGCGGGCGCGGGTCACTACGCCAAAGAGCTTGCCGGCTTTGGTTCGGGCTTCAAGAAGGATGTCAAGAAACACTATCCGGCGTGGGTAGAGATTCATCCTTATGGAGAGACGTTGCCCCGCGCCGACAACTACGTGACGGTCGATGGTACTCCCACCGACAAGTACGGCGTTCCGTTGCCAAAGATCGTCTACTCGATTGGGGACAACGAGCGCAAGATGGTCGCGGAGATGTATGACACAGTTGAGATGATTCTGAAGGAGGCCGGGGGCGAAGTCTTTGATCTGCGGCGAGGCAGGACCGACAGTAACGGATCAGCCATACACGAACATGGCACTTGCAGAATGGGAGCCGACCCGAAGAGGTCGGCGCTGAACCAGTTCTGCCAGATGCACGAAGTGAAGAACCTGTTTGTCGTGGACGGGAGCGCCTTCACGACCGCCTCTGAGAAGAACCCGACCCTGACTATCCTCGCGATGGCCTGGCGGGCGACGGACTATCTTGGGGAGCAATTCAAGCGGGGCAGACTGTGACTCGGGTCCGCGTCCTTGGCCAGGCCGGAGCTTGACCTCGGCAGCTTGATCGGGAAGTCAGTCTCTAGTCACCCGCAACTCATGAAGTGTCACAAGTGAGACGGTAGTTGGAATGCCGTTCTCGACGCCAACGTGCAGAAGCGCCTGATAGTACCTGGGCGGGACCGAGGCGCCTCCCGCCTTGCGCAGTCGCTGGTTGAGGTCGTTCAAGTAATTCTTGGTGGTAACATACTCGACAGCGGCTTCGGTTCCTTCGCTGAGGACCCCGGCAAGGACCATAACGGTATCCTCATATGAGATGTTCGGCTTGACGGTGACCAATGCGTAGTCGCCGACCACCTCGCCGGTGTCTAGGTTGAATTCCGGAATATACTCCGCGGCTTCCCCGGGCAGCGGTCTCCGATTCTCAATCGTGGCGTTACCGCTGTAAACGAAGTCTTCCTCTATCGGCAGCCTGCCGGACCATTCGTTAGCCCAGACGCTTCCAAGCAGGATGACGTTGTGATTCTTCAGATCCTCAGCGGTAGCGGTGCGGCTCTGCTTCAGCAGAAACCCTTTGCCCGTCGATCTAAAGAGATCAGTGATTCGATAGAGTCCGATGGCCTCGCCCATCCCGGTGTAGTCCTCCGGCGACAGGACCAGCCGCGGAATACGATTCTGTTTCATCACGAACTTGTCCTTCAGAGCGTTGACCAGATTACTTGTCTCTTCCTCGGAGAGTCCGACAGACCGCTTTATCACTACGTCAGGGTCGATGGAGTTCGAGAACCTGTAGACCGGTGGATTACTGATGACAAGCAGGGTCTGGTCGCTCGCCTTTAGGAAGGGTTCCCAGACTATTCCGTACTCGGTTCCGTCTCTGAGGAGGTTTGCGTTCGCGAGCTGGCGCTGCAGCGCACGATTGGACACAAGGAGTAGGATCACGACTCCAAGTAAGAGAGCCACAATCCCGATCGTGACAACCAGCGGTTTGTTGAGGGTTCGCGGACCGACAGGCGGGGCGCTGAAAACCGGGTCAGGAACGGCAATGGGCTGTGGTTCAGCCGTTTCGATGATGCGCCTGATGAAGACGGGCTCATAGCTGCCGATGGGAATGTCGAGTCGAATCTCGTCCAGGGCTCCTTCAGTGATGTAGTAGAGCTCGAGCTTCTTGCGGAGGTCGTGCGCGCCAACCCGCACGATGGGGTCGGCTGCCGGATTGTAGGTGTCATTGCGTTCGAAGACCTCTCGGCCTATCAGGTATTCGTTGAGCTCGCCGGCACGACCACTCATGTAGAATTCACATACCAGCCGGAGGAACTTCCTCTTCATCGGCGCATGCACAAAGTGTCTGCTGCTGAGTATCCGTTCCAGCGCCTGGCGTGCGTCGTCTGGGCCAACCGCCGGTTTTTCATCGGTCAACCTGGTTACCATGTGATCATCCCCGCCGTGACCGCACAGCTGCGTCCCTCGGATCGTGGCAGAGGCCCAGCCATATTAGCCTTCCCATCGAGAAAAGACCCTGCAGAACGGGCCGTTTGGGAATGGCGGCTAACGGTTAGATTGCCGTCAGCCGAACCGCGGTTAAGAAGTTAAACTAACTTGTTAATTTACCGTAAGCTGATTGACTTCTACTACTCCTGGGCTACTATATGGTCTGACTTGCGATATAGCACCCGCGCATTATAGATGAAGGGGACAGCGTTTGCCAAGCTCGCGCGGTCCGGCGCTTGTGAACTGTCAGGTGGCGCGTAAGCACAAGATCAGGCGAGCAGATTCAAAGTGGTTTGGACCCTAAGGCGATGCTTTTGCGACAAGGGTGTGATGCCGTCCAAGATCACAGGGAAGGCTTCTGCGCGAGGGGTAGAGAGTCACCCAGAGAGCTCGTGTCTTAAGAGCGCTGAGGTGCCGAGAGCACTGAGGACCCGCACGATGATGAAACCTGCACGATGAGTCCTAGATGTGTTATCATCGCAGGCGTTCAGACTTGCGTTATCGGTTGCGATCCGGTGCCCCCGTAAGATTTCCACCTGGACTGAAGATGTCGCATTTTGCGGCCGGTTGAAATACTTTTCCCATTTCCGCTCAACGAGTCGCTGTTA
>JBGPFL010000807.1:0-3140 GCA_041483295.1 Blastocatellia bacterium
CATGAATGCAACGTTCAAATCAAACCCCGCCCATGGAATATCTTCCGCCTGATCGATCTCATCAGTACGAGCCTCGACAAGAAGCTGAAGGTGCCGGAACTGTTCGAGCAGGTGCAGGACCAGCCGATTCCTCAGCCTGACCCGCCGCTGTTTACGTTGGCGGAGTTGGCGAAGACTTACGCCGCAAAACCTGGCAAGTCCGGAGCGGCGGCCCAGGTCAACGTCGAGCCCCATCGATTTGGATTAAGTGAGCTTCACGCTGCTCTATCTGCCGGATTTGATCAGGAGACAACGATCGCAAAGGCCGCCCTATGGTCGTCGCTCGGACTGGACTGGCCGGCCGCCATTGCCGCTCTGGACAAGACCAAGGCCAACATCACCTATGAAGAGATCGAGTGTTTGGGACTGGACGAGGGCTTTCCCGAGCGGCTTGTCGCGACGTTCCGCATCAAGCGGCCTCAGGGTTACAGTGGCGATCTTTGCCATAAAGGAAGCTATGAACACGTCGCCTTCTGGGCGGATTGGGATAACACCTGTGAGTGGACGTACCTCGGCACCCAGACGGTGAACGTTCACGACATCTCGACCATTCCGAAGGAAGGGCTGTGTTACTCGGCGATTCAGCCGGTCGATCTCACCTATCATCGCCGGAACTGCAAGCAGCCGAAGATCGCCCGAGTGCGGGCCGTGCTCTCGTGGAACGTGCCTCCGTCGCCTACGGACCCGGACGACCTGCAGTATTGGGGCAACCGGGTGGACACGCACGTGCAGATCGTTCCCGGCGACGAGATAGATCCACACAACCCACTTGCGAAGATTCGAAATCTTGGCGGCATCGCCATCGAGGACATAGCCACGGGCGGCAACGGCATGACAAACGTCGTCGCGTTTGGTGGCGGACCGGTGAGGTTCGCGCATAATCCCGCGTTTACCGCCGATGGGTGGGGACTGAACCGGCAATGCCCGTTTGGCGGGTTGATAGGGGTCGAGGGGAACTACTATCTCGGCTACTTCTATCGGGTCAGGGTGCACAAGGTGGGCGATCCCAGCCTCCCGGCCGCGCTGACCAACGACTTCTTCGTCGAGCGGTCGGATATCGGGTACGACCATCAGCTTCCTATTGGTGAATGGTTCCAGTACCTCGACCCGGTACAGGAATTTGGCCGCGGACTGGCGTACTGGAGTTCCGCGGGCGACGATTTGTGGGAGGTGCGATTGGATATCGCCACGGCTCCTAACGACGCCAGCATTGTCTCGAGCAGTCCCTGGTACCGCGTGCAACTCGACAACACAGGGCCGGTAGGGCCGCCTGCGATTTCGCCTACGATCGACATTCACATCTCCGCGGGCGGGGATTGCAAGGACTTCGACGAAGGCACGACGATAAGCGGGACCTTCATTGCGGACGACTTGCACTTTGGCGCGTGGGGTCTGTCGACGGAGCCGAACACCTTCACAACTCCGTCGAACCAGCCTGAGGTTAGCGGGCTGGCGAACACGGATCCCGCTCCCGGCCCGGGCGGGCATGCCTGGTCGTTGCGTACGAGTCCCCCGCCTGCCGGGTTAGTGACGATGAAGCCGTGCGGTTACGTGGTACGGCTCGAGGTCTCTGATAGGACGATCATGCACAGCACGCCATTCGCTCACAATTCGAATCATATTTCTGTCGGCTTCTGTCTCCGCGCGAAGCACTAAGTCGACGAACCTCACAATTCAACCGACGGGCGCTGGCCGTGCCAGCGCCCGTCGCATTCATTTTGCGACGCGGAATTGATAGCGACCAGAACCTACCTCATAAACAACGCGGTTGCCTTCGATGCCGATGAGTTTGACGGACGCGGCTTTGTCCGCCGGCACTGCTTTGCCGCTGCTGCGCCCTCGCCGTCTCCCACAAGGACGAGCGCGAGATTGTAGTGCGTGGCGGCAGAGTCTGAATTCAGAGCGAGGCCTTGTTCATACTGGCGCAGACGATTATCCAATCCGATGGCTCGGATCTATCATTCGTGACCGTCACGATCGCCGACGAGGATGGGCTGATGGTCCCTGCGTTCGCAGAATCTGGTTCGCTTCGAGATCAAGGGCCCTGGTGAGATCGTGGCGGTAGAAAACGGCAACGCGACCAGCCACCACTCCTTCAAGGCTAAGGAATGCAGAGCGTATAACGGATTATGTCTCGTGATTATTCGCTCCAGGAGTCGTCAGCCCGGCGCCATTATTCTTCGCGCCTCGTCCAATGGTGTCTCGGCCGCCGAAGTCCGGCTCAGGAGCAGGCCTGCCTCCCAGGGCCGCCAAGGGTATGGGACGATTCGGGAATGATGGACGGAAGACCGGGTCGATCAGATGACAGGTGAGTCAGAATCTCCACCCGGTCTTTACGCCGTGCAGGACTGCGGAAGCCTCCTCTAGATTCGCGCCACTCTTCTCTTTCACGCTGACCCTGACTTCTATTTGTAGGTCAGAGCCGGCAAGCGACTTCGTGAGCACGTGAATCTGATCCGCGAAGTCCTGAACTTCGGCTGCGTTCAGCAGAGCCAGAGTGGAGGCACGCCGACCGGGAACAATCGGCGTTGGCTCGATCGGCTTCGGCGCCTCGGCCTTGATGATCAACTCGACATCGCCGTCATGCTGGAGCGAACTGATCGGACCAGAGCCATTCGCGCGTCTCATGAAGCCCTGTCCAATCGCAGCGTTCAGCATGTCGAGGAATTGCTTCGCCGGCCACGGCCTGCCGTTCTTCGCTTTGATCTCGGCGTAGATTCCAGCAACAGTCGCAGTAGGTTCAGCGTCGTTGGACCACGCGCCTGGGAGACTTGACGGAAGAAATTCGATCGCCTTCAACTGCTCAGGCGGCCTGTGCAGAGATGCGTCGGGATCCAACTGTAGGTCTGTCGGAGTCTCGCCAAGCACGCTGTCGTTCCCGAATACCAGCCATAGCGCCCCGCCTTCCACCGCCTTCGCAACAGCCTTCTTCACAAGATTGAAGTCTACCTTCGGGATCGGCCGCGCCTCGGCTGGGTATCCCGGTTCTGTCTGTTCCTGATAGCTATGCGTTCCGTCGAACCACTTGTACATATCGGAGAGCTTCACTCCGCTATCGTCCTTTGGCCACAATCCCGGCAAGGAGTCGGGCAACACCGCGG
>JBGPFL010000808.1:0-3135 GCA_041483295.1 Blastocatellia bacterium
CATTCTCTCACTCCCCCACTCTCCCATTCTCCCACTCCCCCTCTCCCCCCTTCTCCCATTCTTCCACTCGTCGACGATCTCTACCGTCGGCGCGGACAGCCCGGCGCTGTCGAAGAGTCAGTCTCACTCCTGGCCAACTCCAGCAACGCGATCCATCGCTATGAAGTCCAATGGCGCCTGGCGCGCTCTCTCTTCTTCCTGGGCCAGTGGGCTGAGGCCTCCGATGAGAAGCGACAACTTCATTCAATCGGAGTCCAGGCCGGGCAGGGAGCCGTCTCCTTAGATCCCGGCCGCGTAGAAGGTCACTTCTGGCTCGGTGTCAACCTGGCCCTGTTTGCCGAAGCATCAGGCGGCCTGAGGGCAGCGCGTGCTCTGCTCCGGGCCCGGTGCGAGCTGAAACGGTCAGCAGCGATATCCGAGAGCTATCATGGCGCGGGTCCTCTGCGCGTCCTGGGGCGCCTCGAGCACCACGCCCCGCTCGTCCTGGGAGGGAGCCGCAAAAGAAGCCTTGGCTATTTCGAGCGCGCCCTGGCCACGACCGCAAACAGCGTGACGATGATCTACACGGCCGAGTTACTGCTATTGATTGGAGATCGCCCGCGTGCATCCGATCTCCTGCAGAAAATAGTATCGCTTCCTATCGATCCGGAATGGGAGTTTGAGAACCTTCGCGACCGAAAGCTTGCACAGTCGATGCTGGATAAACTAGTTTCCTGACTGCGATGTGGGGGCATTGCTCCTTGAGTCGTGCGAGCGGCGCGGCCAGGAGTTCATTCACCCCGAGGTACAAAGAACACAGAGATCGCCGAGAAAACTCTTTGCGCTGCCTGTGTGTCTTTGCGCCTCCGCGGTGAACCTCGCGGTGCCCACAGCATCGCGATTGACAACGCTCTCGCCGTGGGGGGATGATGCCAGAGGCGACACCTCGCAGCCATTATAGAGCCAGCAGAAGGCTATCCATCAGCCAACTCCCCGGAGGTGAAAAGAATGAGTCTGAAACGCGTTGTTGTGACCGGTATGGGCGCGGTCAGCCCGAACGGCATTGGCCGCGAGGCCTACTGGAGAGCCACCGCCGGCGGTGTGAGCGGCACCGGACCCATCACGCTCTTTGACGCGTCGAAGCTCTCCTGCAAGGTTGCCGCCGAGGTCACGGACTTTGACTTCGACCGCTACGTCTCCAAGAAAGATCGAGACCGGGTCCAGCGCGCAGTTCCCATGGCCTTCTACGCCACCGAAGAAGCTGCCGAAGATGCGGGCCTCGGCTTCGAGACCCTGACCGACGCCGAGCGCGAACGCATCGGCGTAGTCGTCGGCACCGGCGCAGGCGGCATCGAGTTCGCCGAGCGCCAATACAAACAGTACTACGACCGCGGCGACCACGACTCAGCCTATCGCCGTGTCAGCCCGTACTCGATTGTCGCATCGTTCGTAGGCATGCTTTCGAGCGAGATCAATATGGCTTTCCGGCTTCACGGCATGAGCCACGTGGTTTCTACCGGCTGCACGAGCTCGACCGATGCGATGGGCTATGCGACGAACGCGATTCGACTCGGCCAGATTGAGACTGTAGTAACCGGCGGAATTGAAGCCTGCATAACCTTCGGCCTGATGACCGCCTTCTGCCGGATGGGGACCGTAACCACAAGGTGGAATGATGAACCGGCCAGAGCGTCGCGGCCTTTCAATGGAGACCGTGACGGGTTCGTCCTGGGCGAAGGCGCGTGGGTGTTGATCTTCGAGGAGATGGAACACGCGCTGAAGCGAGGAGCTCACATCTACGCCGAAGTCGCCGGATACGCTTCGACCTGCGATGCGTATCATCGAGTTCAGATAGCTCCGACCGGCCACGACGCAGCTCGCGCTATGCGGCTTGCGGTTGAGGGCGCGGGTCTGGCGATGGATGAAATTGACTATCTGAATCTGCACGGGACGGCTACCAAGATCAATGACAAGACCGAGTCCGCAGCGGTTCGAATAGCATTCGGAGATCGCGCACGAAAGATCCCGGCAAGCTCTACGAAGTCGATGATAGGCCACCCGCAAGGCGCTTCAGGCGCGGCGAGCGCGGTGGCGACTTTGATGGCAATGAAGCACGGCTACGTTCCGCCGACTATCAATGTGGAGACGCCGGATGCCGAATGCGATCTCGACTATGTGGCGAACGTTGGCCGCAGCCAACGCATAGATACTGCGTTGTGCAACTGCATCGCGTTCGGCAGCAAGAACTCCGCACTGGTGTTCAAGAAACTGGGTAACGACGGAGCGTAAACAGGCGACGTCAGAAAGCCGCACGAAGCCACCGGGTACCTACTTTACACTCTTCGTGCCTTCGCGTTTTGGTGGCAAGAAAGCAGGGTTCCGCAGTCTGCTAGACACCACCCTGGACGTCGAAAGGTTGAGCGGTTGTTATGATCAAAGACTTTGCGGACGAGTACCGGCGATACAGGGCCATCGGCGAAAAGGCAATCGTGCAAGTTTCCGACGAGGCCCTCAACCAGGCTCTTGGTCCTGACAACAATTCGATAGCTATCATCGTGCGCCATATCAGCGGTAATCTCATCTCTCGATTCACGGACTTTCTGACCAGCGACGGTGAAAAAGATTGGAGAGATAGAGATTCCGAGTTCGGGGATGTGAAGTATGCCAAGCAGGAAGTAGACCAGATGTGGGCTCGAGGCTGGTCGGTGCTGGAGGGCCAACTCACAGCGCTCAAGGACGAGGATCTGCAGAAGATGGTTTCCATCAGGGGGAATCCTTTGACCGTGCACGAAGCACTTTGCAGATCGCTGGCGCACACCTCGTCTCACGTCGGTCAAATAGTACTGCTGGCAAAGATATTGAGTGGCGGAAACTGGAAGTCGATCAGCATTCCAAAGGGAACGTCCCACGAGTACAATCAGAATCCCACAATGGAGAAGTAGGCAGTATGCAGGAGGCAGTAGGCGGTAGGCAGTAAGCAGTAAGCAGTAAGCAGTAGGCAGTAGGCAGTAGGCAGTAAGCAGTAGGCAGTAGGCACTAAGCAGTTAGGCCGTATGCACTTGAGAAGAGTAGGGAGTAAGCTGCAGTAGATCGTAAAGAGTAGGCTGTATGCTGTGGGCATAACCCTGAGAGGGGTTGCCTTCTGCCTACTGCCCA
>JBGPFL010000809.1:0-3124 GCA_041483295.1 Blastocatellia bacterium
AGATACTCGGCCACGAGATTGCCGGCGTCATCGAAGAAACCGGGCGCGAGGTCCGCGATCTTCGAGCCGGCGATCGCGTGGTCCTCGATCAGGGTTTGAACTGTCTCAGCGAGGGCCGCGCGCCGATCTGCGAATACTGCGCGAGCGGCGATTCACATCAGTGCGAATTCTACGGCGAACACGGCATAACCGGGTTGCAGGGAGGATTGGCCGACTACATAGTGGTGCCGGCGGTGAATGCAATTCGGATCAGTTCGGATCTGGACTGCGGGGAAGCCGCGCTGGCCGAACCGCTGGGCTGCATAGTTCATTCGTCCGACGCCGCTCGCCGCGCTGGTGGGCGTTACGCGATCAACCACCCGGACCCTGGCAGGCGGGTGCGCGCGGCATTGATATGCGGCGCGGGACCTGCGGGCCTGCTGTTCGCGCAATACCTTCGCAAGGTGCTCGGCTACGCCGGCCTGTTGATTGTAGCAGAACCGAATGTCCGCAAACGTGCTCTGGCGGCCAGTTTCGGGGCGT
The DNA here is from genome assembly GCA_041483295.1 of Blastocatellia bacterium. GTDB lineage: Bacteria > Acidobacteriota > Blastocatellia > UBA7656 > UBA7656 > DASYSA01. The sequence continues at coordinate 523 of JBGPFL010000809.1, forward strand.
CGGTTATCGACGCGAACGCGGCTGACGTGGTCGCAGCCGTTCAGGAGATGACCGGCGGGAGGCGAGTTGAGTACCTGATTGAGGCGACCGGCGCGGGCCGGGTCTTTGCCAAAATTCCGGGGTTGATCCGCAAGCAGGCAACGGTCTTGCTGTATGGGCACGGCCACTCCGGCGTCGATCTGGGCGTGATGAACAATGTCCAATTCATGGAGCCGACGCTGGTGAGTCCGGTTGGAGCATCCGGAGGATTTGAGCCGGACGGGCGGTCGTCGACCTATCGCCGCGCTCTCGGGCTGATCGAAGAGGGCCTGATCAGAGTCGCGCCGTTCATCACTCATCGCTACAGTTCTCTCGAATCGGCGTGTGATGTATTCGCGGGAGATCACCGGGGGCTTGATTATGTAAAGGGGGTAGTGGTGCTAGGGAACGGCCCCTAAGGCGGAAATGGAAATGAGAATGAGAAATGCGAAATGCGAAATGCGAAATGCGAAATGCGAAATGCGAAATGCGAAATGCGAAATGCGAAATGCACGAAGTTTGGATGTCTTATCTCAATCCGCAATCCAAAATTTCGCATTTCGCATTTCCCGTCAGTGTGTCAGATCCGCCGCGGTTATTCGCACGATCGAGAACTTGAAGCCTTCGTATACGGCAATGGCATAGAAGACCAGGTCAATGACGCTGAAAGTCTCCTTCAAGAGATTGACGTATACAGAAGGAGTCATGTGAGTAAGAAGCTCGAAGACGCCGATACCTAATTCCTTCGACCCTGCGATGCAGATCACGAGCAGGTTCCCCGCGAGGCACCCCGCAAGCGAGAGTACTGCGCCAACGACCCCGAAACTCTTGTCTATTCCCTGCCCGAGCTTGCGCACGCCATAACCGGTGAGGAATCCGACTCCCACCGCCATGAACCCGATCTGGAAGTTAGTGATGCCGGTAACAAGCGCCCACAGCGCCGCTCCCACTAAGGCGCCGATGGCGCCTCCGAGGATCCCGAGGCCGAGGTTCTGGTTATCCCTGCGTTGTTGTAAGAGCATCTCGAACTGCTGCTGATTGATCTCCGGTTGGGGTCTTATGCTTGGAGTTTCTTGAGGCTGATTTGGAATAGTCATCGTTCCTCCTGTTTACAGGCTCACGGATTTAAATTCTCAGACCGTCTTACCCAAAACTTTGTCGCATTAGTAAACTCCATTGGCAACAACACACCTCTATCCTTGTTGTATTCCCAAGTAGCTTTTAGATATTTTTGCTCTTCATCCTTAAAGTAAAAGAAGATTCTCCAACGCGGGCCGTCGCTCTTGAGTGCCTCCCAGCCTATTGGGTAGATGATGAATTGACCTTGTCCGTTAATGCAATCCTCAATGGCCGCGCCGAGAGGTTTGCCAGATCGGTGCTTTTGTATTACAGGCGTCATTCTCTTTACTTTTTCAATCACCTCAAGCCCTTCCGGCGATGTCTTTGCAATTCCTTCCGTTATGAGAGGAAGATTGAGTTCTTCTTCCGTGTTTGTCCGCATCTGTTGCTCTTGCCCGCCACTAAGGAGGATGTGGAAGCCCAGAATGACAACCATGAATATCTTCATCATAGGAGACCTCTTTTCACGGACTCACTTTGTTACGAAGGGTGTGATTTTCCAAGCAGTCGCATCACTCGTTGAAGGGCTTCGACGAAGAAGTACTCACCCCACATCACCGACTCGTTCACGCCCAGCCCTCTTTGCAGGTGGTAGACGCCGCCCCTCAGGATACCTTCCCACCCGTCGTCGCCTTCGCCCAGGTATTTCGTTGTGAGCGTCGCGATCGTTCGGAGGGCGCATTCGGCGTATGCCTTGCGCCGCGCTTCGTCCGGTATGCGCTCGGCCAGGTTCAACAAGCCCACGACCGCAATGGCTGAAGCGCTGGTATCAACCAGCGAACGGCTCTGGTCGCCTGTTTCAGGTGCGTCGAAGTCCCAGGGGGCCACGCCGTCTTCGCCTATGTGCTCCAGCCAGCAATCTGCATTCGCGCGCGCGACCTCCATATACACCGGCTCGTTTGTGAGGTCATTACAAGTGCCGAAGCCGTAGAGCGACCAGGCCAGCCCTCGCGACCAGCACGAATCACCGCGATAGCCCTGCTGCGTTGTTTGTCTCAAGAACTCGCCGGTCTCGGGGTCAAAGATTCCTTCGTGGGCGGTGCTTCCATCTCCTCGAACCAGCGTCCGCCTCGTGGTCAGGCAGTGCCGGTGAGCGAGCTCCATCAGCCCGGCGTCGCCCGTTTCGTTTGCAGCGTAGAAGATGATCCCCACGTTCATCATTATGTCGATGAAGTTGGAATCGGAGCTGCGAAATGACCTCAGACATCTCGACCGGTTGTTGTAGCGCAGTGCGAGAGTGCGGCCCGCGTGTACGACCACGTCCTTCAGCGCCGGGTGAGGTTCCCCTTCGCGCACGGTTGCGTCGTACCAGCGCTTATAGGTGCCGTGATAAAAGATGAACCCGAGATCGTGGACCTCTCGATCATCCTTCCGGGTCTCGAGCGCGCGGGAGTACTGCTCAGCTAAATCGTGCCATTGAGTATCATGTGTCTCTTCGTAGAAGATCCACATCATTCCCGGCAGG
>JBGPFL010000810.1:0-3118 GCA_041483295.1 Blastocatellia bacterium
CAGATCAATTTAGAGATCGCTCCATTCAATTTCCCGAAGCCGATTGCGCTGATCGACGAGAAATGCACTCACACCGGCGGGATCTACACAGACAAGCATCTCGCGCTCTGGAGGCTGGACGACATCGCCATGTCAAACAGAGAAGACCCGAGCTAGCGCGCAGCGGAAGCCTGGCAACAAGGACGACGTAAGCTCGTCCTCGCCTGCGAAGGTCTGAGTCAACACCAGCATCTGGCCGTCGCTTATGTAAACCTCAATACATCGCTCGGCTGGGTTGACGATCCAGTACTCTCTAACCCCGTACTTGCTATAGAGCTGCCATTTAACGACCCGGTCGCGCCTCTCGTTCGCGGCTCCCGGCGACAATATCTCGATCACAAGATCAGGAGCCCCAGTGACACGGTCACCGGACGCGATCTCGGCACGTCGCTCGTTACTCACAAAAACGAGGTCAGGAATCACGCCGTTGAAGTCATCGAAGATCACTCCCGGCCCCGGAACCACAATCCCTATCGGGTTCTGATTGAGGTAGACCTTAACTTCTACATTGATGTTGCTCACGATCAATTGGTGTGGAAGGCTTGGCGCGCGGGACACGAAGAGTTCTCCTTCAATAATCTCGTAGCGGTTTCCATCCTCGGGCATGATGTCGAGGTCGGCAACGGTCAAAAGAGGTTGAATCCGCGTGGTCATCTGAGTGCTCCGTGACAAAGGCTATTGTAGCATAGAGATCTACATCTTATCGCGCACGTCCGCGGAAAAGAACCGAGCAGAGGAGTCTCTGCTCGTGCCCTCATCAGCATCAGCCGATCCGGGGGCAGATATCACCCTATCCGCCCCCGAATAGCCAAGCAAGCGTGTTTCCCTGGACAGCAGGAGTTACCTAAATATCGTAATAGAGCGCGAACTCCAGCGGGTGAGGTCTCATCCTCACCGGGTTAATCTCTTTATCGATCTTATATTCGATCCAACGGCGAATGAGCCCCTCGGTGAACACCTCTCCCTTCAGCAGGAACGAGTGATCGACCTCCAGCGCCTCCAGCGCCTTGTCGAGAGATCCCGGCAGGCTCGGCACTTCGGCAAGCTCCTCCGGCGGAAGATCGTAGATGTCCTTGTCGAGCGGCTCGCCCGGATCGATCTTGTTCTGAATCCCATCCAGCCCCGCCATCAACATCGCCGAGAACGCCAGATAGGCATTGCAAGATCCGTCCGGGAACCGCACCTCTAATCTCTTCGCCTTCGGGCTCTGAGAATAGAGCGGTATGCGCACGGCCGCCGAACGATTGCGCTGCGAGTAGGCCAGGTTCACCGGAGCTTCGAAGCCCGGCACCAGTCGCTTGTAGCTGTTGGTCGTCGGCGCCGCGAAGGCGGCCAACGCGGGCGCGTGCTTCAAGATGCCGCCGATGTAGTGCCGCGCCATGTCGGAAATTCCAGCATAGCCGTCGCCTGCAAACAGCGGCGTCTCGCCCTTCCACAGACTCTGGTGGCAGTGCATGCCGTTGCCGTTGTCGCCGTACAGCGGTTTGGGCATGAATGTGGCCGTCTTGCCGGCACGCTTGGCCGTGTTCTTCACGGTGTACTTGAAGATCTGCAGATTGTCGGCCGTTCCCAACAGCGTCGAGAAGCGGAAGTCGATTTCGCACTGCCCGCCCGTCGCGACTTCGTGGTGATGGCATTCGACGTGAAGCCCAGCCTGCTTGAGCAGCCGCGCGATATCGGACCTGACATCGTGAATAGAGTCGAGTGGAGGAAGCGGGACATAGCCCTCTTTCGCGCGGATGTGATAGCCCCCATTCGCATTTTCGATGCCCGCGTTCCAGTGCGCCTCGTCGCTGTCGACCGTCAGCCCGCATGAGTGGTTCTCGTTATGAAAACTCACCCGGTCGAAGATGAAGAACTCAGCTTCGGGGCCGAAGTAAACGGTGTCGGCGATGCCGGTGAACTTCAGATAGTTCTGGGCTCGCTTGGCCAGGGCACGAGGGTCGAGCCAGTAACTCTCTTTCGTCACCGGGTCGGCGATGTCGGCGATTATGGATAGAGTCTTTTGCTGCATGAAAGGATCTATCCAGTAGCGAGTCGGGTCGGGAATCATGAGCATGTCGCTCTCATTGATTGCGGCCCACCCGCGCAGGCTGCTGGCGTCGAACCCAAAACCGGCCTCGAAGGATTCTTCGTTCAGCTCTTCAATCGGAAAGGTGAGGTGATGCCAGGCGCCGATCAGGTCGGTGAAGCGCACGTCCACGAACTCAGCCTTTTCGTCGGCAGCAAACTTCAAAACGTTCTTCGGAGTCATTTGTCCTCCTGCGATCTAAGGTTTTTTCTTTCCAACAAGACGTGAGGCCGCGAATTACACGAATCGCGCGAACGTGGACAAAGCGCGCAGCCGCCGGATCAGCCCCGGCAGCCGGTTTCGTGACATCCTCGCCCATCCGCATGCTTCGCGGCAGGAACTGCTTCTCAAATTACTTCCAACTAACCTTTGGTGCCGAGACCGACCGGACTTATATCACAGGAGAGGCGTCGGACGCCCGCCGTTCGCGTACTCTCATTGATCGCTCTTCGAGCTGAAAGCGTAAACCAGACCGAACGCCAGAGTGGTCTGGGCCTTCACCAGGAGGTCGGACCCCTTGATGAAGAAATGATTGTCCGAGAAGTCCCGGCGATACTCCAATCGTGTGATCAAACCACCGCCGATCTTGTGCTCGCTGGTCAGAGTGATGTCCTTCACCTTCTGCGCCACTCCGGTTGTAAAGCCATCGTGGTCGTCGTACCACTCGAAGCGAGGCGAGAATGCATACCACTTGTTTACCTGGAACTTCGCGTAGCCGGCAAAGCCCTGCCAGTGAACGCGAGCCCCGGCAAATCGGTCAAATCCGTAGTCGTAATTTGCCATCAGACTGACTTTCGAGTTAACCGTATAGGTCGCGAGGCTATCCGAGAGGTGCCGCCAGTCCTTGTCGTTGCCGGTTTGCTCGGGCCCGCCCATGTAGTTCTGAACAAAGGTGAACTTCGAGTTGGGCTTAATGACAGCCTGCGCTCCGTAAGTCTTTCGATGGTTATTGTCCACCACGTTGTTCCAGCCGTTCACGACGTAGCCGCTCAGCGATAGCTTGTCGTC
>JBGPFL010000811.1:0-3118 GCA_041483295.1 Blastocatellia bacterium
GATACTGTTCCGCAAGTTGTTCGGCGATCGACGTCATCTCAGACAGGGCGGCGGGGACTGAGACGCCATCCTTGAGCCGCGCTACGCCGTAGAGATTGTGGCAGCTTCGCCTCTTCTCACATCCGCCGGTAGCGTTAAGCGCAGCCCAGAACTCCGCAGGTTCGGCTGGAGCGAAATGAAACTCCTGCGGCAGCACGCCGATGATGATGTTCGGAGCCCCATCCAGCGTAACCGTCTGGCCCAACACATCCTCTTTTCCGCCATACCTGTTCTGCCAGGCGGCGTAGCTCAGAATCACGGTGCGGGGTGCGGCGGGCAGATCCTCGCCGGCATAGAAATCCCGCCCAAGCACCGGGGCAACGCCAAGGGTGCGGAAGAACCCGTCACTCACGTGGGCACCAGGCGCTGGTTGTGCACCAGCCGGCGTGCTCAGCAAGAAGCCGGTGTGCTGGTACGCGTCCAACGAGCTAAAGACCTGGTTGCGTTCTTTCCAGTCGAGGTAGTCGAGATACGAAAGGTTGCTATGCGGAAACATCGGGACCGTCTCAAATACGCCAACAAGCCGGGAAGGATTCTGGTACGGCAATGGCTTGATGAGAGTCGCATCCACGAAGGCGAAGATCGCGACGCTGGCGCTCACGCCAAGAGCCAGCGTGAGGATGGCGGTGCAGGTGAATCCCAGATTCTTTCGCATCTGCCGCATCGCAAAGGAAACGTCCTGCAGAAGGTTCTCGAGAAATGGGATCGTGCTGACTTCGCGGTATACCTGCTTCGTCAATTCCACACCTCCTAGCTTCAACATTGCGTCCCGCCGCGCCAGCTCTGGAGTCATACCGGCACGGAGGTTGTCGTCGGTGTGCATCTGAAGATGGCTGTCGATCTCATCCGCAAGCTCCCGCTCTCGCTGCTCCTTAGACAACATGCCGGCCAGTTTCAATATCCAGACACGGAGTCGCTTCATGCAGGGTCCTCCGTGGGAGAGAGGAACCGCGCCAGGATCGCGGTCGTCTGCTCCCAGTCTCGCTCTTCCTTCTTAAGTTGCTTCCGGCCTGAACGCGTGAGCCTGTAGAACTTGGCTTTGCGATTGTTCTCCGACAATCCCCATTCGGAATTGATAGCCCCTTCCTGCTCCAGTTTCAGAAGCGCGGGATATATGGTCCCATAGTTCAGGGAGAGGAGACCTCCGCTCGTCTGCTCAATGCGGCGCGCAATTCCATATCCGTGAAGCGGCCCCATCGTCTCAATGGTCTTCAACACCATCAAAGCGAGAGTCCCTTGCCAGACATCTGCCTTATCGCCCATATTGTCTCCTATTGCTTGACAATAGGAATCCTGGCATACCTTCCTATGGTAAAGCAATAGGGAGTTGTGGTTGGTATTTCAGGGGTGCAATTGAAACTCGGACTAGCGGGAGGCCACACTCTCAAGTCATTCGCTACACATGCTCGACGAGGCCGTCTCATTAACACCTCACTTCAGTGAGGTGGTGTCGACTCAGCGGATCCCCCGAACCGTTTCAACGGTTTGTTGTTGGAACACCAGGACAATCGAATCTTCGGATCTCGGTGAGAGGAAACCGTTGAAACGGTTGGGGCCTCCACGTGGTCCCGCGCCACCTCACTTGAAGTGAGGTGTTAATGAGACCGCTGGTCACGGGTCAAACTCACTTGAAGCTCAGGGTCACTTCGCATAAGCCTCGCTCAAAGTGAATCGGCTTGCAACAAACTCCTTCACTCGAGCGTAGATTCCATCCGCGTCCAATCCGTACTTGGCCAGCAACAAACTCTGGCTCCCATGCTCGATCAGCCTGTCGGGCCATCCCATCCGCAGTACGCGAACCTCGTGCAGCTTGTTCTCCTCCAGTAACTCCATCACTGCGCTGCCGAAGCCCCCCATCAGCCAGTGATCCTCAACCGTCACGATCGACCCGTGTGATCGCGCCAGCGCCAAAATCAAATCTGCATCCAGCGGCTTGACGAATCGCGCGTTTACCACCGTCGCGCTGACCCCGGCCGCAGCCAATCTTTCGGCTGCCTTGCGGCAATGGGAGACCTGGGCTCCAATCCCCAGAATAGCTACGTCGCTACCTTCTCTCAGAATCTCGGCTTTGCCGATCTCGAGCGCGTGAATTGCCTCATCCATCGGAACTCCAAGCCCGTTGCCGCGCGGATAACGAACCGATGCCGGACCGTTGTAGTCGACCGCCGTCTTGAGCATATGCCTCAGCTCATTCTCGTCCTTGGGCGCCATTATCACGAATCCCGGCATCGGCCGCAGGTAGGCGAAGTCCATCAATCCATGATGCGTCGGCCCATCAGCTCCAACAACTCCGGCGCGGTCCAGTGCGAAGGTCACGTCCAATCCCATCAAAACAACATCGTGAAAGATCTGATCGAAGGCGCGCTGAAGGAATGACGAATAGATCGCCGCGATCGGCTTCAAGCCCTCGGTCGCCATGCCGGCCGCGAATGTAACCGCGTGCTGCTCCGCGATCGCCGTGTCGAAAGTTCGATCGGGAAATACCTGCATCACTTTGTTGAGCCCCGTTCCGTCAGGCATCGCCGCAGTGATTGCCATGACCCGATCGTCCTGCTTCATCAGATCGATGGTTGTCTGGGCGAACACGGCGGTGTAAGAAGGAGCGGTGGCCGGCTCTTTGATGAACTTGCCCGTCGATATCTCAAAAGCTGAAGTTCCGTGCCAGGATGTCTTATCGCGTTCCGCCGGATCGTACCCTTTGCCCTTAACGGTGATCGTATGAATCAGCACCGGCCCCTCTTCCTTCTTGGCCTCTTCCAGAATTTGAAGAACCGAATTGATGTCGTGGCCGTTGATCGGACCCAGGTACTTGAGCCCAAGCTCCTCCCACAGCGCGCCCGGTATGAATGCCCGAGTCAGCGTATCTTTGACGGCTTTGGCGCCCGACAGCATGAGCGCGCCGACTGCCGGTATCGATTTCAAAAGCTCCTCGACCTCATGCTTGAACTCGTTATAGGGACGCGCGCTTCGAATCCGGTTGAGGTACCCGGCCAGCGCGCCGACGTTGGGCGAAATGGACATCTCATTGTCATTGAGGAGGATGATCATCCGCTTCTTGAGGTGTCCCACCTGGTTGATA
>JBGPFL010000812.1:0-3103 GCA_041483295.1 Blastocatellia bacterium
ACTTCAAGCGCATCGTGGCGCGCCACCGCTGGTCAGAGCAGCAGGGCGACATTGTCGTGATCCGTCAGCCCTTATGCCAGGCGTGCCCAGAACCAAAGGGCGGCCTCCGTAGCGGGAAGTATTGAACTAATCCCGACAGCCAACTGAGCGCGCTGACTTACTCTATAGCCCTTATAGTGGTCTCGCCGAAAGGCGTGCGAAGGACATCGAGAAGGCAGAGGAAAAGGGCAAAGAGTGAAACCCCTCAGGTCGCTCGCAAGAGAATACATTGCAAACGCTCTGCATGCCTTCGTTCTACCATTGCTGAGAGCAATTGCTGATTGCCTGCCTTAGAGGCTTTCTCAGAATTACAACGCCATTGAAGCCGCGCGCGCCGGCGGCAAAGCCGGCGGAATAAGTACTGAATATCCGGAGGTGTGCCCGATGAGATTCGCAAATAACAATAGACTAAGAGTAACGCTTGCCCTGCTGGGATGTGTCCTCACAGCGCTTCTGCTCGCATTTCCGCCACAACACGACGTCCTGGCCGCGGACAACGAACTCGCGGCCATCTATCGCAATGGCTCGCTCGAAGTCAGCATTCCTTACTCGGCCGCCCTCACGCTCGGCGGTTCGCTTGACCTCGAGATCGTCGATCCCAATGACAGTCTCATAGCGAAACCCCAGAGGCCTGTTTCAACGTCGAGAGACTCCGGCCCCTGGAGGGCCACGATTTCGCTCGACAAGAAGGTTGCTCTCGAAGACCTTGTCTGGTACAGGCTCAAGATCAGTGCCGGCCAGGAATCGACCGTCGTCTCCTTGTCCGAGATATTGCACCTTCCAGTCGTCAGAATCTTCGCCCAACGTTCGTACGCAGCCGGTTCGGCCGCCTCAGCCCGAATAATCACCCTCGACTCGAAGTCGACAAATGCATTACGTGGGAGCCTCCTCAAGGTGGAGCTGATCGATGGTGAACATGCGTCAACTCTGTTCACCGGACGGACCGACGCATTTGGAACTGCTCAGGTTGCGTTCACGATGCCTCCCGCCGTCTACGGCGCCCGCCAGCTGCGAGTCAGTGCGGAGACGTCGCTTGGACCAGTCGTCGCCACTCAGCCAATTCAGATCGAGGCGCGTGACAAGATACTGCTGACCACCGACAAGCCGATTTACCAACCCGCGCAGACCATTCACCTGCGAGCCCTTGCCTTCGATGGACCAACACGCAATGCCGCGGCAGATCGGCCAATCACGCTCGAAGTGGAAGACGCGAAGGGAAACAAGGTCTTCAAGAATCGCGGGCGAACGGATCGATTCGGCATTGCGTCAGCCGATTTCGAACTTGCGGACGAAGTCAACTTTGGCGCCTACCACATTCGCGCGTTGCTTGGCGATGAAGGTGCACAGACAACGCAGGAGAAGACGGTCACGGTTGATCGTTACACTCTTCCAAAGTTCAAGGTAGACATCGAACTGGCCGCCTCGGACGGCGCCGGGCAGCGAGCCAGCTACTACTCGCCCGGCGAAACGGTCTCCGGCAGCATCCTTGCGCGCTATCTCTTTGGCAAGCCGCTCTCGAACGCTGAGGTGACGCTCACGATGACTACGTTCGATGTGCAGTCGGTCGAGCTCGCTCGCATCACGGGTAAGACCGACAAAGAAGGCCGCCTTGCATTCTCATCGAAGCTCCCCGACTGGATGGCCGGCCGCTCGATGCAGCAGGGCAGCGCACCCGTGGCGATCTCCGCCCAGGTCAAGGACACCGCCGAACACGTCGAGACAAAGTCGCGTGACATTCTGGTCTCCAGGACCCCAATTCTCATAATGGCGGTCCCTGAAAGCGGACAACTAATGCCTGGCCTTGAAAACCGCGTCTACATCCTGACCTCCTATCCCGACGGCGCTCCCGCGCGGACTGTCATCACGGGTAGCCTCGAAAAAGGGCAGGTTGAAACCGACGCCAGTGGAGTCGCAATCGTCACTCTTAAAGCGGCGAACGGTCCGATCGAGTTGACCCTCAAAGCGACCGACTCAAAGGGACGCTCGGCGCAATCAAACGTGAAGCTGGAGAGTCAGGTCGGTTCTCAAAGCCTGATGCTTCGAACGGACAAGTCCGTGTACAAGGTTGGCGAGAAGCTCGAACTCGAGACTATCTCGACGAAGCCGCGAGGCGCGATCTACCTTGATGTGGTCAAGGACGGTCAGACGCTGATCACTCGCGCAATAGAGTCAAAGGGCGGACGGGGCGATCTTACCCTCGACCTGACCCCGGGGATGTTCGGCACGATCGAAGTGCGAGCGTACCAGATCATGCCGGACGCGGACCCGATCTCGGACCGCCGGCTCGTCTATGTAGACCCGGCCGATGATTTGAAAGTCGAAGCTTCGGTCGAACACGAGTGCTACGCGCCGGGCGAAGATGCCTCAATCAGTTTTCGCGTTACCGACAAGCTGGGCCGCCCGGTCTCGGCGGCGCTCGGAATAGAGATCGTCGACGAGGCGGTCTTTGCGCTTTCGGACAAGCATCCTGGATTCGAGAAGGTCTTCATGTACCTCGAGAAGGAACTGCTGACGCCGCGGTATGAAGTCCATCAGTTCTCCTTCGAGCGAGTTGTGACAGATGACTTCGATGGGTACAAGCCACTCGAGGCGCGCGAGAGCGCAGCTCGGGTGCTGCTGGCGGCGGCGGCGACTGCGCGCGACCGGGACATCAGGTCCGAGTTCGGGCGCGGAGTCATTGAGGCCAAGCGCAACGACTACGCCGCGCTCTACCAGAACCAGGTTTTCCAAAAGACTCAGGTGTTGGCGAAGGCGATGACAGAGTATTACGAGCGCCGTCCGGCTGCACGAGAAGGTTTCGGGCGTGACCTTGAGTCATTCGCGAGCGAGGACAGCGCACGACGACAACTGCTCGCAGACCCATGGGGTAGCGCTCTGATTGGCGAGGGGATTCTGAATGACTCTGGAGCCTCCTATATCACAGTTAGATCGGCGGGGCCGGACCGCCGCGACAAAACGGCGGACGATATCGCTATCGGCATCTACGCTCAGCGAGCTCCGATCCCTGTGGCCTCTACGCGGTCTCGGGGCCGAGTGAATGTCAGCTCCGGCACGGTCGCCGGCG
>JBGPFL010000813.1:0-3102 GCA_041483295.1 Blastocatellia bacterium
GTAGTCTTCAACCAACCGCGAGATAGTTGGTTCGCAGTTTTCTGTGTCGCTCGCCACGCCGAAGACCAGCGGTGCCCCGAGACGCGGAGCTATCAAGCGAGTCCACAACCCGGCCTGACCGTTTGCATAGGCGGCCACATCCGGGCGCTTGAGCGAACTGAGCTGGCGAAGGGGCGCCAGCCCATCGCCAGGACTGGCGGACTCTATCACCAGCTTGTAGAGAGAAGCCGCAACAGAGGAGAGCCGCTCGAATGCCGTTTCGACGTCTTCTCGGGGAACGGAGTGCCAGGAGACGACTCGCTTGTGGGATGGAATCTGCGCCAGCAATTCCGGCACCAGATCCCGATTCGCTTCGATATCGACCAGATCGTATTCACGAGAAGCTCGAATCAATGACTGGCGACGCTCGTCGTTCGTACCGTCGAAGCTCCCACCTTCTTCGCGGCTCCGCAGTGCGTAGAGTAGGCGACCCGGGAATTTGCTGCGCAACCAGGCGGGATCGAGCCATCCGACTAGATCGGCACGCACCTCAAGCCACCCGGCAACGGAGGCGAGCCTGAGCAGATCTCCGCCGTCCGAAGAGGGAGGAACCTTAAGGGTTGCCACGAGAATCGCTTCAGCCATAACTCATCAGAGATATCTCGCGCAAAAAAACGCTCACAAAGGCTTGGCACCGTGCCGACCCCTTGGCTTATGCAATCTTCGTCCTTTTGCTGATTCAAAGACGCTTGGTTAGGTAAGGTTGTGAATTCACTGGCAATATAAAATGAGGGCAAGACCGTGAGACTGGGCTGCCTGACCTGGCGTACCGAGGCTGTACACTCTATTATCTTTGCCACGATCAACTCCTGAATTCCGTCTCTATAAGAGTAGATCTAGACCGGAAGGAGGCTCCATGGCTACAGGGACAGTAACTGCTACCAGTCTCAATTTTCGTTTCAGCCCGGATGGGGAGGTCAAGAGGAAACTCCTCAAAGGCGCGACCGTCGAAATCCTCGAAGACCAGGGCGAATGGCTCAAGGTAGACTCGGATGGAGAGGAGGGCTTTGTGAGCGCCAAGTTCATTCAACGGGCCCCCGATACTCCTGATACTCCTGTCCCACAGCCCGCTTCAGGCGCGGGCGAGTTTCACTTCGCGGGATCGGGTGCGGTGGCTCCTGACGGAACGCGCTTCGCAACGAAGAACAAGTTGGGCGTCTTCAACAACGGCGCGACCTCGATCACCCAATTCGTGGGCGATAACTCCGCGAGGTTCGCGGCAGTGTCACCTTCGCGGTTGAGGGTGATGCAAGCGGTCTCTGAAAACGAGGGCAAGCTCGAAGCCATAAACACCTGGGACAATGCGTTCCTGACGTTCGGAATTTTTCAATGGACGGTGGGTGCCGAGGATGGCGCCGGAGAATTGCCTTCACTGCTCGACCGACTCAAGCAGACGTCCCCGAGCGTGTTTGACACTTTCTTCGGTCAGCATGGACTCGATGCAGTAGTGACAAGCTCCCAGCCCGGCGTAACACCCGTGGGGTTCTTCAAGTTAAACGGGGTTACACTCAAGGGATCGGGTCAGAAGGAGCTGCTTCGAACTCTGGGGTGGGCTTATCGCTTCTGGATTGCGGGCCACGACGATACGGTTAGACAGGCGCAGATCGATCACGCTATGGGGCGGGTCGACATCTTTTATCGAGACACGAAGCACAAGATTGGAGACCGCTTCATTGCGGACTATGTGACCTCGGAGTTCGGAGTCGCCCTGTTGTTGGATCAACACGTCAATCGCCCGGGCAACGTGCCTGCGACGATCGCCAAGGCTGCGACACAGATGGGAGGAGGAGATCCGGCCGCGTGGTCCGATGGCCAGGAGAAGCAACTGCTCAATATCTATCTCCAGTTGCGGGCTAAGACCAGCATGACCGATTCAAACAAGCGAGCCGACACCATTCGCAAGGCTGTTAGTGCAGGGCTGGCCTCGGACAAGCGCGGTTCCTATCAGCCTTAGCCAGCATTCAACCGCACGTGTACGCCTCGAAGCCAGCGGGCGTCAGCGCGTGGGAGATTGCGTTCAACCTACCAAGCAGGGACCATGTTCAGGAAGCCAGCGCGGGTCAGCCCATGGTAGCTCGCTTTCAACCTACCAAGCAGGGACCATGTTCAGGAAGCCAGCGGGCGTCAGCCCGTGGTAGCTCGCTTTCAACCTACGACAGGCGCGGAACCACCTCACGAAGGCGGGGCGTCGAACCAGCGAGTAGCCCCGTGGTAGAATGTCCAACCAACTATGAACTCGGACGCTCACAGCACTGCCGACGACGCTCGGGAACTCGGCAAGCTCGGCTATGCTCAGGAACTCTTCCGAACCATGGGAGGCTTCTCCAACTTCGCAATATCCTTCTCCATCATCTCGATACTCACCGGAGCCGTCACACTCTACGGGCACGGTCTCACAATGGGCGGACCCGCTGAGATGGCATTCGGGTGGCCGCTGGTCACTCTCTTCACACTCGCCGTCGCAATGAGCATGGCCGAGCTGGCTTCCACTCTCCCGACTGCCGGCGCGATGTATCACTGGTCATCGAAGCTCGGAGGCAAAGGCTGGGGCTGGTTCACCGCATGGTTCAACATCGTCGGAAACATCACCGTGCTTGCCGCAATAGACTACGGCTGCGCGCAGTTCGTGACCCCGCTCATCGGGCTCAGCGCGAGCAGCCGGAATCTGCAGCTGGTCTATGCCGCGATACTGCTTTCGCACGCATTGATCAATCATTTCGGCATTCGCCTCGTCGCAAGGCTCAACGACCTGAGCGTTACGGTTCACATCGTCGGCGTCATCGCGATCGTCACCGCGCTCTTGCTCTTCGCGCCGAAACAACCGGCCGGCTTCTTCTTCACCGCGGTCACACACAACACGCAGGGCTGGCCCTACTGGTGGGCCTTCATTGTCGGACTGCTGCAAGCGCAATGGACCTTCACCGGCTACGACGCCTCGGCCAGCGTATCCGAAGAGACAGTGGATCCGCGCCGCCGCGTTCCGTGGGGAATGGTTATGGCAGTCGTGGTCTCGAGCTTCGTGGGATACCTGCTGTTGATCGCGTTGACCCTCGCGATCAGAGA
>JBGPFL010000814.1:0-3095 GCA_041483295.1 Blastocatellia bacterium
CACGAGGGACGACAAACCATCAAAACGGTTGGGACCCACGTCGGAGCCACAACCCCCAACTGATGAGACTGTGTGAAAACTCTATTAGGGTCCGGAATCCCACCCACGGGAGTGGGTGGATTGTTCAGTTCCTGCCTACTCAAGCCGCCTACCCTGACCGATGTTTCGTTCATCACTCGCGCTGGCCTCCCCGCCGGGAGGCCAGCGCGAGTGATGAACGGGAAGAAGCCGGTCGGCGTCACTTGTAGGTCGGGTATGAACGATCCACCCACTCCCGTGGGTGGGATTCTGGCTCGCTGGTCTTCACACGTTTCCTGAAGTTTGGTGTTAATGAGAGAGCGCAATCGAATCCGCTGTTGCAGTCAACTAGGTCGCCTCTGGATTGTAGGTGCGGCTATTCTACGCGAATGGCGGTGTAGCTGCGACGCGCTCTGACCGCTACGTCCGGCCGCAAGACCTGAACCCTCAGCGCGTGCACTTTGCCATCGAGCTTGTTGTTGTCGGGATAGAAGCCGAGTTGATACTGATGTCGCAGCTCTTCAGCAATCAGCTTGAACGTCTTCTTGAGATCAGTCACCTCACTCTCGTAGAAACGTCCCGCCGAAACCTCCGCCAACGTTCCCAGAAACTCTCTGGCTTCATCGTTCTTCTGCTCCATTCGATCACGTCCCCGGCCACCTGGAATGCGACCCTGAGCGCGCGGAAAAGGACGACCCCAACGGCCGCGTCGATATCCGCCCGCGCCGCGCCCGTTTTGGAGGAGACCCGTGTCGTAGTAGACCGAATAGATCATCGCGCCAGACTCCGCCGCGGCGTCCAGCAAATCGTTCTCGGTTACATGACTGCCATGGTCCTTGCCGTCAGTCAGGACAACGATGGCCTTACGCCCGCTGACCGCTTTGAACTCCCGGTTCACCACCTCGGCCACAGCATCGCGTAGCACCGTGCCGGCCCGGTGACCAATTTCCGCGCTCTTTATTGCGTGCTCGAGTGACGTATGGTCGGATGTGAGCGAGCTGAGCGGATGGACGTCGTAGTCGAAGCTCAGGACCATCGCTCGATCCTTGGGCCTCAGTTCTTTGATGAAATCTTTGGCGGACTTCTTTATGTCGTCCAGGACCGGACTCGTACTGAGGCTGGTGTCCAGTAGCACTGCCACGTTCAGTGGCTCTTCTGTGGTCTCGAAGAAGGAGATCGGTTGCTCGATGCCATCCTCATAGAGTTTGAAGTCCGCGGCCTTAAGTCCTGCGATGTAACGTTCCTGGCGATCGCTGCCTACTGCGGGAACGCTCACCAACGTGGTTCGAACCTTGATTGGGTCGTCGTTTGAGATTTTCTGAGCTAAGGAGGTGACCGCTCCAAGACCAAAGGCTAAAGATAGCCAAATGGCCAGGACTCGGACTCGGGGGCGTGCCGTCATAGGAAACTCGTTTAGCGTTTCGCGTTTATCGTTTGTCGTTTAACGTTTCGCGTCTGACGTTTCTCGTTAAGCAGCAGAACGCGAAACGACAAACGCGAAACGAGCGGTTAAGTAGCAGAACGCGAAACGACAAACGCGAAGCGCGAAACGATCCCATCATCCGCGAATGAACCCTCGGAAGTTGGCTGGATTCGGATTGAATCCGGGGAAGATCAGGTTCAGGTTCGTCGCACCCATATGCCTCCCTGCCACCTCTGAAAACACGTCCCGAAAATCGGTCGTCAGCGCCAGATCGCGCCCCTCGTTCAACTGCTCCGGCGCAAGGCCGGGCCACTTGCCGTAGACCTTGCCACCCTTCACCGGCCCGCCGAGCGCGAACAGGCAGCTTGCATGGCCGTGATCGGTGCCGCCCGAGCCGTTCTGCCGAATGGTGCGCCCGAACTCGGTCATCGTCAGAATTACGATGTTGCGCATCTGATCGCCCAGGTCTTGATACAAGGCCGCGATCGCCTGACTGAAGTCCTGGAGCTGATTCGCGAGTTGGCCACGCGATGAACCCTGGTTGGCGTGTGTGTCCCAACCGCTTCTGTCTGCGAACGCGACCTCCAGCCCGATGTCCGCTTTGATCAACTGTGCGATCTGCAGCAGGCTCTGGCCGAAGGGGGAACGCGGATAGTTCGCGCCGTTGGAGGCGCTGTACTGTTGCGGATTCGCCTTCTTCAACATCTTAACCGCTTCGAAGGCCTCCTTGCCGGTGCCCTGAAGCATGTCATTACCCGCTTGTGCGTAGAGCGCCTCGAAGCTTTGCGCGACCTGACTATTGCCCTGCCCTGCTCGAACGCCGAAGTCCGATATGTTGGTCATCGCAAGGGCAGGCGCTGAGCCCAGCAGGCTCCGGGGTGTATTGGCACTGAAGGCAACCGCCCGGAACGGCGTCGACTTCAAGTCCTTCTTCGCTTGCATGTACCGGTTCAGCCATCCGTCAGGCGTTGCCTTTCGCCCCGGAGTCGCCGACTCCATGTAGTCCTGCGCGTCGAAGTGCGAACGGGTGTTGTCGGGCGAGCCGACGGCATGCACGAGCGCGAGATGGCCGGCAGTGTAGATCGACTTGAATGGGGCAAGCGCGGGGTGCAGCCCGAAGAAACCGTCCAGGTCGATAGCGGCGTCCGCATTGGCGCTCTTCGGCTCCGGTATTGCAATCTGCGGCCTCACGGCGGCATAGCTCTTGTCCCCAAACGGCACTACCATCGACACACCGTCCGCCGCCCCGCGCTGGAAGATCGCGATGATGATGGGCCGATCCTTACCCGCGCCCCCGAGACTTTGCGCCAGGACGGTGCGCTTGAGGAATGACGGCGCAGCAGCGAGGCTCGCCAGCGCCACCCCTGATGATTTCAGAAAGAGTCTTCTTGTTACTGCCATAAAGTCTCCGTTTTACGTCTTACGTTTTTTTACGTTTTACGTTTGAGTATCGCGTTGGGTTGTGGTCGCTTAGCAACAGTACGCGAAACGTAAAACGCCAAACGCTAAACGTTTCTTACCGTCGTTGAAACTCAGGGGAGCCGAGCACCAAGCCGACCACCCTCGCCATTTCAGGATCGATTGGGGAACCTGCCGCTTGACGATCGCCTCGCCTACCGTAGGCTTCCATCATAGCACGCTGATCCTTGCGAGC
>JBGPFL010000815.1:0-3094 GCA_041483295.1 Blastocatellia bacterium
CATCATCGCAAGCAGGGGCCAACCGTTGAGCAGCCCGAGAAACCTCGGACCACGAAGCCGGAACGACCCCGCACGAAGGCGGCTCAAAAGAAACCGAAGCAGCGCGCTGCGGCTGAAATCGAAAGAGATATTCACGCATTGGAGCAAGAGTTGGCAAAGGTATCGGATCAGCTTTCCAATCCGGCGCCGGATTGGAAAGCCGAACAGTACTCTGAGAGCAACGCTCGTCACCAGGCCATTTCGGGTCAATTAGAGAAGCTCTATCAGGAGTGGGAATCGGTGAACGCAGGGAACATGGGTTAGTACTAAGCAATGACTTCGGATGTGCTTGTCTCTAACGTCTGTCACGCGGCCATTTCTGACTTCCATGAAGCACTCGGAGAAAGTGAATCTTGTTCCTTTTCACACGATAGACGATCAAGTATTGCGTATCGGCTACAACCAACTCGCGAGTGCCTTTCACTCTGCCGGTCCGCCCGATCTCGGGGAACTGAATCGCATGTTCAGTCGCGCCGACAATGCGGAGAGCTATTTCGCGGGCTGCCTCAGGATTCTCGCGGGCTATGTATTCACGGGCGCGAGTGAGGTCGCGCACCGCCGCTCGCGTCGAGACTGCCTTCATTTTGGCGCGTTCCCCTCACGATCAGTGCCCCAAGTCTCCAGCCACCGCTTCACTTTGCCGTGATCTACTACGCGCCCTGCTTCTGAATCCGCCAGACCGTCGGCGACAGCTTCAAGGAAATCCTGCCGCTCACGCAACTGCTGAAAAGCGGCCGGAGAGATCAAGACAGCGGCGGGTCGGCCGTTTTGAGTGATGACGAGAGGTTCGTCGCTGACGGCGATCTCCCGGATGATCTTTGAGGCGTTGGCCTTGAACTCACCAAGAGGCACGATTCCGTCTGAAACATTGATATCACGCATAGTCCTACCCACCTTTTCTCGTTCGGAATTCAGTCCTGAATATAGACCAATATTGTGATCCGAACAAGGTGCTAAGGTGCGTTGTCACTGCTGGTCGAGCTTCCCAGCTTCCCAGCTTCCTACAAGCTCCAGCCCGGGCGGTATTCCCTGCGAATGTACTGCTGAGCCTCAGGCACATTCACAACCTTCATCTCAGCCCCATCCCAGTAGAGCTTCTTGCCCGAGCGCAGGGCCACGTTACCCAGGAGAAGCGCTTCCGTGATCGGTCCCTCAAACTCGAAGTTGGCGCCGCCGGGCTTGCCTCCTTTGCAGGCTTCAATCCACTCTCGATCGTTGCCCGCAGACCTGGGGAGCGTCCTTGGCGGCTGTTTGAACTCCTGCATCTTCGAGTCGGGTATCAGCCGCGGATTCGCGCCGTTGAACCCACACAGAATCGTTCCCCTATCGCCGACAAACATCAATCCTTCACCCTCCTGACTCATCTCGCGCCCTTCTTCCAGCTCTCGCGGGCGCGCGGGTCTGAGCCCGGCGTCGTACCAGCTCAGCCTGACCGGCGCCATGTCACCACGGGCAGGAAAAGTGAAGTAGATCATGGAGGCGACCGGGAAAGTCTCCGAGAACCGCTTCGTCGAGCTGGCTTCAACACTCTCAGGCGGTCCCAGCTTCAAGACCCGGAAGATCGTGTCGAAACTATAGCAGCCCATGTCCCCCAAAGAGCCGTTGCCGAAGTCGTACCAGCCGCGCCAAACGAACGGCAGATACGCCCGATGATAAGGTCTAACAGGCGCCGGGCCGAGCCACAGATCCCATTCAAAGTTGGCCGGCACCGGATCGGCCTGCGCTGGACGTTCAATCCCCTGAGGCCAAAACGGTCGCGTTGACCAGTTGTGGACCTCGCGGACGGACCCGATCGCTCCCGCCCAGATCCATTCGCACAGCAGTCGGGTCGCTTCGGAGGCTTGATTGCCGACGGCTACCTGTGTCGCCACATGCATCTCGCGAGCGACCTCCGCAATGCGGCGGGCTTCGTAGATCGAATGGGTCAACGGCTTCTGACAATAGACGTGCTTGCGCTTCTTCATCGCCGCAATCGCGACCGCCGCATGGATGTGGTCCGGAGTTCCCACGATCACGGCATCCAGGTCTTTCTCTCTTTCCAACAGCTCGCGAAAGTCGACATACATTGCACACGCTTTGTACTGACCTGATTCCGACTGGGCCCCATAGTATGCTTCGACGAGCCGCCGGGCCGGTTCGCGTCCAGCCGTCGGGCCCTTCCAGTCCCCTCCCCATTCAGGCTTGCCGGCAATTGCGCGCTCCTTGTCGCGCAACTCGTTCGGGAACCATTCAACGTAGTCGCTGCTCTCCTTGTTGACATCGCAGAGCGCAACAATCTGAACGTCGGGCTGCTTCAGAAACTCCATCATCACCCGCGTCCCTTGCGCGCCTACCCCGATACAGGCAGCGGTGATTCTGTCGCTCGGGGCTACAAATCCGGGTCCCCCCAACACGCTGCGAGGCACTATAGTCAATGCCGTCGCCGTGGACGCGGCGGCGCCCAGAAAAGCGCGCCGTGAGATCCCCCCATCCTGCCTTCGCGGCTCCCTGGAATTCGACATCTCGATTCCCTCCTTTCAGCCGATCGTGTTCATCGCTGTTTGGACTTCGAGGTTCATTTGGCGGCCGACAACTCGCTACGGACACGCTCAAGCAACCTCTTGGTGGCGCGGATTCCGTCGGGCTCGGTCAATGTATTGCCACTGTACTCTATGCCCACGTAACCGTGATAACCCGCGTCGAGTACGATCTTCATCATGCGCCGATAGTCGATTCTCACCTCATTTCCCTGCTCGTCGAACTCGCCCGATTTCGCGCTGACCCCTCTGGCGAACGGCATCATCTCCTGGACGCCCTTGTAGCGGTCGTACTGCTGGCCATTACCCAGGTTGAAGTTCCCGAAGTCAGGCAGGGTGCCACACCGTGGATGGTTGACCTTCTTGATAACGGCGGACAGCCAGGCTCCGTTCGAAGAAAGGCCGCCGTGATTCTCAACAATGACATTGAGCTGGTGTGTGGCGCCGAACTCGGTCAACCGGCGCAACCCGTCGGCGGCACGGTCGAGCTGCTCTTCATAGGCGCCCTGACTCTGCGCGTTGACGCGGATCGAGTGACA
>JBGPFL010000816.1:0-3088 GCA_041483295.1 Blastocatellia bacterium
ACCCCTGTTTCAGGTTCTCAGGCAAGAACCTCGCATCAGAACGCCGATCCTGCCCCCTGGACTCGTATCAAGACCCCTGGTACCTTCTCGCTTTGACAAGGTAGGAGGAGAAGCCTTATGGGCAAAGTAATCGGAATAGATCTGGGCACGACCAACTCCTGTGTCGCAATTCTCGAAGGCGGCGTGACACAGATAGTTCCCAACAAGGAGGGCGGACGCACCACCCCGTCAGTAGTGGCTTTTACTGAAAAAGGGGAACGGTTGATCGGCCAGATTGCCAAGCGCCAGGCCATAACGAACTCGGCAAACACCATCTATGCCGTAAAGCGCCTGATGGGCCGTAAATTCAGCTCTCCGGAAGTTCAGCGCGCACGACAGGTCTGCTCATACGAAATAACAGATGCTCCAAACGGAGACTGCCGGGTTCGAGTACGCGGACGCGATTACTCGCCACCAGAGGTGTCCGCCATACTTCTACAGCGTCTCAAGCTCGCTGCCGAAGAGTTTCTCGGCGACGAACTCACGGAAGCGATCGTCACCGTGCCCGCCTACTTCGACGATATCCAACGCCAGGCTACCAAGGACGCCGGTAAGATTGCCGGGCTCAATGTCCAGCGCATCATCAATGAGCCCACGGCGGCAGCGCTGGCCTACGGGCTCGGAAAACGCGATAGCGAAAAGGTCGCGGTGTACGATCTCGGCGGAGGGACCTTCGACGTCTCCATTATGGAGATGTGCAATGGCGTGTTCGAAGTCCTGTCGACTTGCGGCGATTCGTTCCTGGGCGGCGAAGACTTCGACCAGCGTATCGTCGATTGGATGATCGAAACGTTCCAGCAGGAGACCAGCATCGATCTCCACGCCGATCGCCTCGCCCTTCAACGCCTCAAGGAAGCCGCCGAGCGGGCCAAGTGCGAGTTGTCGACTGCCAATGAGTCTCAGCTCAACCTCCCATTCATAGCGGCCGACTCGACAGGACCCAAGCACTTCAACAGGACGCTCACTCGGCCGAAGTTCGAAGAGCTCGTCGCTGATCTCGTCGAGCGTACTATAGATCCCTGCCAGAAGGCGCTCACGGATGCCAAGCTCCGCCCGACCGACATCACCAAGGTGCTGCTTGTAGGCGGCCAGACCCGCTCGCCGATAATTATCGAGCGTGTCCGCGACATCTTCCAACGCGAGCCGTCGATCGAAATCAACCCCGATGAGGTCGTTGCCATCGGCGCCGCCATCCAGGCGGGAGTCCTCACCGGCGACGTCAAGGACCTGATATTGCTCGACGTGATTCCTCTGTCCCTGGGTATCGAAACACGGGGCGGACTCTTCACGAAGATTCTCGACCGAAACTCGACCATCCCAACAAAGAAGAGCCTGGTGTTCACCACGGTTGCCGATAGCCAGCAAGTCGTGGAAGTGCACGTTCTGCAGGGCGAGCGCGAGATCGCCTCAGGCAACCGCAGCCTTGCGAGGTTCGAGTTGGTGGGTATTCCTCCCGCCCCCCGCGGCGTTCCTCAAGTCGAAGTCACTTTCGAGGTCGATGCTGATGGAATCGTTTCGGTGTCTGCCCGCGATAAGATGACCGGCCTGGAGCAGGCTATGCGCATTACGCCGTCGTCGGGCCTGTCTGCCTCCGAGATCTATGATTTGATCGAGAAGGCCGGCCACAACGCCGAGACAGACCGCCGAATGAAGGAAGTGATTATCGCCCGCAACCGCCTCGAAGGGCTCCTGCAAAACAGCATGCGCTCCTTTAGTGAGTTCGGCTGGATGCTTCCATCCGAAGACCAGAACTACGTGCGCGAGTCGCTCGAACGAGCCCGCAAAGCGGCGATGTCGGACGACGCCACCGAGGTTAGAAGCGCGCTCGAAGAACTTGAGAATGCCGCCCGTATGATCACCGAAGCCATGTTCCGTCCGACGGGACTCTCAGGCTCAGCGTCAACCAACGAGGAAGAGGTCAGCCCATTTCCAGAAGTATCCTAGACTTGCTATAATCTCGCCTTCGGTAGGTTAGCTTCGGGGACTCGGTTGCTGGCTCTTCAATTCGGGCCCCGACTCTGAGACGAGAACCGAGAATTGCCTGACTTCTTTTCGAGGTGACAGCGGACTTGAGCAGTAAGCGTGACTACTACGACCTGCTGGGCGTCTCTCGTGGCGCCACAGATCAAGAGTTGAAGCAGGCCTATCGGCGCCTCGCCATCAAGTATCATCCGGACAAGAATCCCGGCGACCAAGACGCAGAAGAACGGTTTAAGGAGATTGCAGAAGCCTACCAGGTTCTCTCCTCAACCGAAATGCGCGCACGATACGATCGTTTCGGGCACGCGGGTGTTACAGCGGGAGCCGGCGCAGGCTTCGGACAGGGTTTCCCGGGATTTGAAGATATTCTCAGCGACCTGTTCGGTTTCGGCGAAATCTTCGGCGCAAGAACCGGCAGACGCGGCGGACCGCGACGAGGTGCCGACCTAAGATACGATATCGAGATTACCCTTGAAGAAGCTGCAGCCGGGCTCAAGACCAAGATCCGGATTCCGCGGTTGGAGATCTGTGAAACCTGTCACGGTAACGGCGCCGCCGCAGGCAGTTCGCCCGCGCGCTGTTCCACTTGCGGAGGGGCCGGCCAGGTCCGCTACCAACAGGGGTTCTTTTCCGTCAGCCGCACATGCTCGACTTGTCGCGGAGCCGGGCGGGTGATTCGCGATGCATGCCGAGAGTGCCGGGGCGAAGGCCGCATCGAGCATGATAAGACCCTCGAAATCAAGATACCGGCGGGAGTTGATACCGGCTCACGCCTTCGTATCGCGGGCGAAGGAGAGGCTGGCGAAGTCGGAGGCGGACAGGGTGACCTGTATGTGATCGTTCACGTCAAGGAGCATGACTTCTTCGAGCGCCGCGATTCGCACCTCTATTGCGCCGTCCCGATCTCTTTTACCCAGGCCGCGCTAGGGGCTGAGATTACCGTCAGGACGCTCGACGGCGAGGAGACCCTTCGAATCCCGGAAGGGACACAACCCGCAGCGGTCTATCGTCTCAAAGGCAAAGGCATGCCGGTCCTTGGCGCGCGAGGACGCGGAGACCAGTTCGTATC
>JBGPFL010000817.1:0-3088 GCA_041483295.1 Blastocatellia bacterium
GAGCCTCGAATGCACGGCAGAAGACCGCCCGGTCTTTAGATAATCGGCTGGCGGTTGCCAGCGATACTATGCCCAGATCTGACGGGCGGGTCAATACAGTGTCAGGAGCATGTGTCACATACTCGGAAAGGGACATCGCGCCTGACAAAGTGTGCATGCCACCCCGGAGGGGTGAAGTGTTTGTAGCAGCCCGGACCGCATAGCCGCGCTCACCCAGAAGGAGTGAAATGTGGGGGAGCGGCCTTTTGAGTTGTTCGATCCCACATACGACCCCTGGGTCGGTGCTCTCCGCGGTCGCCTACTACAAACATAGAACCCCTCCGGGGTTCGCGACTAATTGAAGATGGCGACACTGGCGCTCAGCAATGTCGAAAGTCGAGGCCGCTTTGCCGCAAAGACGAGGTCGATGAATCAATTGTCGCAACTTGCTCCGCACTTACATCTCGGTTACGATCTTCTACCAGCGTAATTCAAACAGCGGTTCAAGGAAAAAGCCTCTGTCAGCTCAACGAGGGAAACTATGAAACGATCGGTACGCGGCGCGAGTGTCAGTCTCGCATTGCTCTTTGTTGTCTCTCTGACGGCCGCAGCGCGTGCGCAGAGCTTTGACGTCAAGACGCATACGCTCAAAAACGGCATGAAGATTCTGGTGCAGGAAGACTCCTCGATTCCAAACGTTGCCCTGTACATCTTCTACCGGATAGGCTCGCGCAACGAGCGTCCAGGCACGACGGGGATTTCGCACTTCTTTGAACACATGATGTTCAACGGGGCCAGGAAGTATGGGCCCGGCGACTTCGACCGCGTCATGGAGAGCGCCGGGGGCAGCAACAACGCCTACACGACAAATGATGTGACCGTCTATCAAGACTGGTTTCCGCGATCGACTATGGAGCTTATCTACGACCTTGAAGCCGATCGCATTCGAGACCTCAGCTTCGATCCGGAGAAGATCCAAAGCGAGCGCGGTGTAGTCGCGAGCGAACGGCGCACTTCGGTCGACGCAAACAACTTCGGCCTGCTCTCCGAACTGGTCAGCGCGACGGCCTTCACCGCGCATCCGTACCAGTGGCCGGTTGTGGGCTGGATGTCCGACATCGAGAGCTGGACCATCGACGATCTGAAGCGCCACTTTCAGATGGGGTATTCACCTAGCAACGCGACGATGGTGGTGGTCGGCGATGTAAAAGCGGATGAGATCATCAAGCTCGCCCAAAAGTACATTGAGACCATTCCGTCGCACGATCCTCCGCCCAAGGTGACCACCCGGGAGCCCGAGCAGATCGGCGAGCGGCGACTGGTGGCAAAGAAATTCGCGCAGTTGCCGCTGCTGATCGTCGCCTATCACGTGCCCGAAACCGCGAGCCCGGACTACTATGCGCTTCAGGTAATGGACGCGATCCTCTTCTCGGGTCAGAGCTCGCGCATGTACCAGCGGCTGGTTGACAAGGAACAGTTGGCGCTGGCGGTGCAGAGCGACTACAACTTCAGCTTCGACCCGACGCTGTTCAACGTCATAGCCCAACCCAAAGAGGGAGTGGCGCCGGAGGCGGTCGAGAAGGCTATTTACGAAGAACTGGACAAGCTGAAGACCTCTCTCGTTTCAGACCAGGAGATAGAGAAAGCAAAGAATATCCTGCTGGCCGACTTCTATCGCCAGATGAAGACCATCAGCGGCAAAGCGAACGTGCTCGGAAGCTACGAGGTCTTCTTCGGCGACTACCACAAGCTGTTCACCGCCGCCGAGAACTACAGCAAGGTAACCAAAGACGACCTCAAACGAGTAGTATCCAAGTACTTCACCGACAAGAATCGCACGGTTGGGACGCTGGTGCCCGAGAAGTAGGCGGATGACGGCGCTACGGCTGGGAACCGGAATAAGACAGGCTGCCGCCTGACTGACAAAGAGAGCCACTGAGGATATGGTCGAACGGTAGAGCCCGGGCAAGCCAGACCGCGCGACACATTCGGAGAAATATATGAAGCGACTGTTCGCATTCTCACTCGCGATCCTGCTGGTGACGTTGAGCGTTAGCACGACGAACGCCGACGACGGAACGCTGAAGCTGCCTGCCTTCAGGAAAGTAAAGCTCAAGAACGGAATGTCGGTTCTGCTGATGGAGCAACACGAAGTTCCGCTCATCAGTTTCAACCTGATAGTGAAGGCCGGCTCCGTGGCTGATCCTGCCGGCAAAGAAGGTGTCGCTGCAGTTACCGCTGAGTTGTTGAGGAAAGGCACCCGGACCCGCAGCGCAGATCAGCTCTCAGCCGAGTTGGATTTCATCGGCGGGATCCTGGGCGCCTCAGCCACGTTCGACTACACCGGCGCGAATGCGGAGTTCGTAAAGAAGGACATCAACAAGGGACTAGATCTATTCTCGGACGTGTTGCTCAATCCACAGTTTCCGCAGGACGAGGTGACCAAGCTGCTCAAGCAGCGCATCGACGGAATAAAAGCCGCGAAGGACCAGGCGCAGGCGGTGATCGGGAGCTACTTCAGCGCGTACCTCTATGGGAGTCATCCTTACGGCAGGCCGGCGGCCGGAGACGAGAGGTCGCTGGCGGCCATCACGCGCGATGACGTCCAGAAGTTTTACCAGACCTACTACTCGCCTTCGAACGCCATCCTCGCGGTAGTCGGGGATTTCAGCTCAGCGGAGATGGAGCGGATGCTGACGGAGAGATTCGGAGCTTGGGCCGCCAGGCCTGCCCCGGCGGTGACGATCCCCGAAGCGACCCCCTTCAGCGGAAAGAAACTGCTCCTCGTCGACAAGCCCGATTCCACGCAGACCTTCTTCGTCGTGGGAAATGTGGGTATCAGTCGCACCAATCCCGATCGAGTCTACATCAGCGTGATCAACACGCTGTTCGGCGGGCGCTTCACCTCTATGCTCAACTCCGAGCTTCGCATCAAGTCTGGTTTGAGCTACGGGGCGAGCTCGTCGTTCAGCGAACGCAAGGCCCGCGGGCCGTTTGTGATCTCGACCTTCACCCGCAATGAAACAACGGAGCAGGCGATTGACCTGACTCTCGACGTGATGAAGCGGCTTCACGAGAAAGGTATAACCGCAGAGGAACTGAAATCAGC
>JBGPFL010000818.1:0-3075 GCA_041483295.1 Blastocatellia bacterium
ACTCGATTGCCAGCGGCTTAAATGCGGCCTGTTGCTCGTCGCTCAGAACCGTCTGAATCGCCTCCATATCACCAGCCAGACCGGTGATCGGCAGCAACTCCCATTTGTGACTCCCCGGCACATACTGAACGCACCCGTTGTCACGGGTGGAGTCGTCCAATCCTATCCAGCAACTGAGGTGCGCCATGGGCTGAGTCCGCGTCCAGTACGAGTAGTCCTGGTGCCAGGCGACAACTCCGCCGTGATGAGCGGGCTTGTAGAACAACTGGTCATGCCAGAACCTCACCGAACCGGCCAGCAGCTGCGACGCAGCCATCGTGAACGCGGGGTTCCACAGCAGATCGTGAAAGCCGCCCGCGATGCGCCAGGCGCCGAGAGCGTGAAAGAGAACACGCGAGGGGTCGGCCGATTCGTTCGAATTGAATTCGTAGAACAGCCGGCGAGCGCCAGGCGACGGATCGATCAGCTCATTGAACTGGTGCCGAAGCGTCTCGACCTGCTCGTCACTGAGCATTCGAAGGCCGGCCAGATAGCCATAGCGGTGATAGAAGTCCACCTGATCATCGGTCAGACGATAAGCCGACCACTCTTCGAAAGTCGTCGGTATCGTGAAGAGATCGGAGACCAGGTCATGCCGTGTTGATAGATCGCCACCGACGTAAGTCATCTTAGAGAAAGACCACAGCCTCGGAAGACCGCCTTTGAACTAGAGGAGAAAGCCCTGGCGGGTCTCATAATGCCTTCGGGCCTTTGTGGCGAGCGGTTCTGCCACGTAGCGCTAACCTTCGCCGTCCTCTGTCCGTTAACTGTTTTGACTCAATAAGACTACGTGCAATTGCTGAGGGCCGTGCACGCCCACCACCAGGGTCATTTCGATATCGGCAGTGCGGCTCGGACCCGTGATCAAGGCGATCGCACTGCTCAAACTGCCCCTCTCCTTCAAGAGCGGAAACAGGTCATTCAAATCCGGAAGGAGCTGCTCGATCTTCACCAGCGCAACGTGAACCGGCGTAACCAGCGATACCGAACGAGCGTGGCCCGGGCCCGAAAGTACGACGAGGGTCCCTGTGTCTGCCAGCGCGTAATCGACCCCCGATATCCCAAGGCCGGCGCCGAGCGCGTGTTTGATGAACCCTTCGGCGCCCCCATCCGCGCTATTGTCGGCTATGAACTCGACTCCCGCGTCCTCAAGCGCTTCGACTAATCCAATATCCCGAATGACGGGGCAGTCCCAGCCCGCTGCCG
This sequence comes from Blastocatellia bacterium, assembly GCA_041483295.1. Classification (GTDB taxonomy): domain Bacteria; phylum Acidobacteriota; class Blastocatellia; order UBA7656; family UBA7656; genus DASYSA01. The sequence continues at coordinate 1,246 of JBGPFL010000818.1, forward strand.
ACCGCGTTCCCTGAGACCGTGCCAGCTTCAGAACGTATTCGCAGGCGGCCTGGGAGTTCTCGGCAGCATAGAACTGACCTCCAACTTTCTTGAGTTCCGTCTCGAAACGCTGGACAATTTCGGCGAGGTCTTCGACGGCGGCGCCATTGTTGTGAGATTGATCTGGCGCAGGTCGGATGCCGTGACCCGTCTCCTCGTGCTCACGCTGCCCGGCCAATGCTGTCCTGATCTTTCCGAGTATCTCTTCACGCATGCCTGTTTCCTGAGCGCCGAGCGCCATCTTACATGTCCCGCCAGAGCGAGCGAAACGACCTCTTTGCCAGTGCGGGAAAATCCCGATTTTCGGTCCAGGCCCCGAATACAAAAGGCAGGCTATCGAACTTGCCATCCTTCAACATCGGTCCCTGAAAGAAGGCCGGCACCCTGAAGGCCAGGTTGTAAGCCCACGGATGGCTCATCGTAAATGCAAACATCCGCATCGCCACTCTCTCCAGCAGTCCCGGCCCCTTGTCGTGAGATGTCTTGTCCTCGACCCATTCCTCCCTCAGCTTCAGCAGCACGTGAGGGATGTCTATTCTCACAGGACAGACTTCGCGGCAGGCGCCACACAGCGAAGATGCGAATGGCAGGTCCTTCGACTTGTCGAGGCCCATTAGCGGAGGAGTGATGATCGCGCCGATCGGGCCGGAGTAGACCGAGCCGTAAGCATGCCCGCCAATCTTCTGATAGACCGGGCACACATTCAAGCAGGCGCCGCACCTCAGGCAGTAGAGCGACTCGCGCTTCTCTTCGTCGGCCAGAATTCGCGTGCGCCCGTTGTCGAGGAGGATCAGGTGAAACTGCTGGGCGCCGTCTGTCTCATCGCTGCGGCGGCTGCCGGTGATGAACGACGCATAGCTGGACATCTTCTGGCCCGTGGCGCTGCGGGCGAGGACCTTCAAGAAGACCGCGAGGTCGTCGAATTTGGGAATGACTTTTTCTATGCCCATCAGCGTGACGTGAATTCGAGGCAGGGTGGTGCTCAGCCTGATGTTGCCTTCGTTCTCGACGAGCACGATGGTCCCCGTCTCGGCCACTGCGAAGTTGGCCCCGGTCACACCCATTCCGGCTGAGCAGAACTTCTCGCGCAACTGCTTTCGGGCCGCAACAGTCATCTCTTCAGGCAGCACGAGGTTGTGGATGCCCAGCTTGTCGGCGAAGAGATCCGAGACATCTTCCTTGGACTTGTGAATCGCGGGCGCCAGGATATGTGAGGGCCGTTCGTGTGCGAGCTGAACTATGTATTCGCCGAGGTCGGTCTCGACGGCTTCAATGCCGGCTTCTTCGAGCGCTTCATTGAGCTCGATCTCCTCGGTGACCATCGACTTGCTCTTAACGATGCTTTTGACATTATTAGCCTGCGCAAGCTCGAGTATTATTGCGCGGGCTGCTGCTGCATCCCGCGCCCAGTGAACAGCGCCGCCGAGCCCGATCACACTCTGTTCGAGTTGGATAAGATAGCGGTCGAGGTGGGCGATTGCGTCTGCTTTGATCGCTCTCGCACGATCTCGTAACGCCTCGCCGTCTTTCAACTCAGAGAAGGCAAAGGCGCGCCGCTGTGTAAACCCGCTGAGCACCCGAAGCCGCTTCTGGAGAGGTCCATTCTCGATCGCGTCGTCCGAGTTCTGTACGAATGTGTCGGTTGTTAAGTGCATGATACGTTTCTCGTTACTCGTTACTCGTTACTCGTTACTTGCTGCTCGTTACTTCCGCTTGGCGATCAGGTCATTGATCTTCTGGGCGGTATCCTTGGCGGACTGTTCGGGCGTCTTGGCCTTGGTGAGGACATCC
>JBGPFL010000819.1:0-3074 GCA_041483295.1 Blastocatellia bacterium
CGAGGTCCTCATCGACGCCGGGATTCTGCTTTATGATCGCTTCCAGCTCAGGGTCGGTTGCCTGCTCCAGTTGCGATAGCAGGGCGGCTTGATCGGAGGTAGGAGTTCCCGGAATAATCGGCGCCGCTATCCAGATGCCGGGCGCAATCAGCTCGGGCTTCTGAAGCCCATCTATCGTCGGGCCGTAGCTCGACCGATACATGTCGTTGTCGGCGAACTCGAGAGTGTTCTTGTCGTCCAGACCTCCCACCGTTATCACCGAAGGCGCCGACGCCGGCGGCAGGACGGGGTGACTGGCGTCGTTTCCTGCATTGCCGGTCGCCGCAACAACGACCAGACCAGCCCGAGCCGCATCCTCAGCCGCCTGGGACAGCTCGTCATGAAGATAGCTTGCTTCGCGGTCTCCGCCGCAAGAGATATTCACGATTCGAATGTCGTAGCGTTCGCGGTTGCTGATCACCCATCGCAACCCGCTAGCTATGTCTTCGTGCCGGATGCGTGAAGCCGAACCGACCTTGACGAGAACGACATTCGCTTCTGAAGCGATGCCGCGATACAGCCCGCCCGACAGGAAGCCATTGCCCGCTGCGACTACCGAAGTCATCATCCCGTGCCACGAAGAGACCTGGGGCGCGTTGAGGTCTGTGCGAAGCGTGCGCCCGACCATGTTCGCGTATTTGAGTATCCGGTTGTTCGGCCACATCAGATCGGGATGTGCGTAGAAGCCCGAGTCGAGGAACGCTATGGTGATCCCCCGGCCCCGCCGCTGATCTGACGCGTCCAGCCTGACGGGAGTAGGAATGATCTTGAGTTCCTGGTGGGCGAATTGTGGGAACGTTGCCGCCAGCTTATCGCGAACCCGGACGAACGGCGCGAGGCAGTCCAGGCAGATGGGCTTGCCCGGCTCCCACGCGCGCGCGTTGACGGCCAGCAGCCGACTCAGTGAGTCGTGTATCTCTACTGGTGAGCGAGGGTCGATCTCTCTTCTGCATATCGCGCAGGCGATGAGTTCAGATTCCATAGTTGCCTCAGGGATAGTAGGCAGTAGACAGTAGGCAGTCCGGTCTGCTGTTGAATGGTCTACCGTCTACTGTCTCCTGTCTACTGTCTCCTGCCTCCTACCTACCGCCTACTTGTCTACTTGTCTACTGCCTACTGCCTTTGCAATTATGCTCGCAACTGACTTGGTGCTCGCGCCGGCCCGCAGATCAGTCTCTCGGTACTTGATCAGATGGAGGCCGGCGAATAACTGCAGCAGCTCTCCCGGCCCAAGCAAGAACTCGGGATTGAACTCCGCTTTCCACCTCAGATGCGCCCTAGTCAGCGTCTCGAAGACTACCATTCCCCCCGACTTCAGTCCTCTGACGATTTGGGGCGCGAGGTTCCGCTGAAGATAGTTGAAGTTCACGATCACGTCGAAGCGATCCGGGGGTATGTCGAAGGTGGTCAGGTCAATCGAAGCGGCTTCTACCCTGACTTTGCGTTCCTCGGCGAGCCGCTTACACTTCTGAAGCGCGTGCAACGAGATATCGAGTGCCAGCGCCTCGAGACCCAACTCCGCGAGAAAAACGACGTTTCGTCCCTCACCCGCTGCGAGATCGAGGGCGAGGCCGGCGTTCGGCAGCAGGCCGGCGTTTTCGCACAAGAAGTCAGAAGGCTGATCGCCATGAATTAAGTGCGGTTTGTCGTATCGGGCATCCCAAAGTTCTCTGTTCGCCATGGACTCGCCTTTCACACCTGGGCGCAATTATGCAAGAGAGGAGCGAATCGCGCACGCTTCTCGGCGATTCCGGCATCGTGCTATTATGAGTTTCCCATTTGAACAGACTATATGAGTGACGAGAAAGAACTGGCTTATCGGTACGATCTATTTGTAACGCCCGACTGGCGCGATCGATTCGACACGCTGGTCGCCGAGCATATCAAGCTGCCGCCTGAAGGCCGAATACTCGACGTAAACTGTGGCACCGGGGCCCACACCATCGAGATGGCGGAGGGCCTGCGGAGCAAAGGAGAGGTAATAGGAGTTGACTCGAGTGTCGAGCGGATAGAAATTGCGCGCGCCAAGGCCCAGGTGAAGAGGCTCAAAGAGGCAACCTTCGAGCAGAGCCTTCCCTATGATCTGAGATTTGAAAGCGACGTCTTCGACGTCGTGATTGGCGATGCTTCATTGCTGCCGACCAATGAAGTCGAGGATGTCCTGGGCGAGATGGTACGCGTTGCGGCGCAAGGCGGGCGAGTAGTGTTCAAGATTGCCTCCCACGGCAGCTTTAGTGAATTCCTTTCCATCTTCTGGGAGGCCCTGCACGATGTCGGTCTCGATGGGAAGGTATGGAGCGATTTGGAGGAGTTGATTAACGAGCGAAAAACGGTGTCGGAAGTCGAACAGATGGCTAAGAGAGCAGGGCTTCGGCGGATTGCCAGCTTCACCGGCAGGGAACAGTTCTTATTTGAGACGGCCGATCAATTCCTATCTTCTCCGCTCATTGCCGACCTGTTCCTGGCAGGCTGGCTTGAAATAGTTCCGGAAGAACGGAGGCAGGAGATCTCCGGCCGTATCGAGGAGATCATCGAACGCGAACGGAACGATGGGCCATTCGATGTGTCAATAAAGGCCACCATCGTAGCCGGCGTGAAGTGAATCAACTGATTCCGGGTATGCCTGCCCGTATGAAGTATAGGATGTAAGAGAACTGCGCTATCAAACCGATCCCGCCGACCACGATACCCGCCAGGGCGAGTCCGCGTCCCTCTTCTATGTTGTGCTCTTTGAAAGTTGAAAGAGCGCTGGCGCCCAGAAAGATCGCGCTCACACCCATTGCCAGGCCCAGGCCCGGACAAAAGAAGCTGATAAGCGCCAGGATGAGTGCCTGGTTACCACGTTCCCTGGCCTTATCGATTTTCTGGCTGGAAAAGGCTTCGCCTGCCGGATTGCGGCGCCGCTGAGCACGGTCGCTGGCAGGCAGGGGCGCCGATTCGGAGAAAAGCGTACCGACCTGGGCGCCACAGTGAGGACAGTGAGCGAGACCCAGATCGAGAGCCAACCCGCATTCAGCGCAAACCTTGCTAAGCGA
>JBGPFL010000820.1:0-3071 GCA_041483295.1 Blastocatellia bacterium
ACCCGAGTTCAGTTTGTACATCGCAAATCCCAGTCGCACCAGATACAGCATAACGGAGCACAGAATCAGCGTTACAAAAACGCCGATAATGACCTCCATCAAACCAAAGCCGGCTTCATTGCGCTCACGGGGTTTGCTCAACGAGTCGTCCATTTTAAAGCCTCCGCCACAACTCTGCGAGAGGGTGGCACCCTATTGAAGCAATTGGCTCGCCAGATCGAATGCCATCATTAAGAGGGTTAATCGAAAGACCTTAAGCAAAGGATGAGGGCGGTTCCTGGTGAGTCGGCAGCAAGGTTGTAACCTTAGTTCACGTCCTATGACCCAACTTACCCAGCGTCCGAGCCGGTTGATAGCGGCAAACGACAATGAAAGACCGTCCCCGAGCTGTCACTTCGCTCCACGGACACGTGTCCGCCGTGAGCGACCAGTATCTTCTGCACAATCGCCAGTCCGATACCATACCCGCGAGACTTCGTAGTGAAAAAAGGGATGAAAATATTGTGTAGGTCGGGGGATGAAATCCCGCTTCCCGTGTCGCATATTCTGACGTGGGCGTAGCGCCGTCCACCAACACCGTCGATTGACCCCTTCACCTCGATCCGCTTTTCGGTCGACTGAGGCTCGATAGCTTCCGCTGCATTCCGAAGCAGGTTTACAAACGCCCGGCTCAACATGGAATCGTCCGCCGGAAGAGTAGGAAACCGTCCCTCAATCGTTAGCTGAATGCCCAGTTCAGACAGATGAGGGCGAATCTCGTCCGCGCACTCTTCCACAAGCGAGCGGAGTTGAACCTCTGTGAGGTTCAACTTTTGCGGCCGCGCAAAGTTCAGGAAGTCGGTAACCAAACGCGCCAGCAGATTCACTTCATTGAGAGCCGCATCCAGGGCCGAGCCTCGAGTGGCGGAGGAGGCGGCGCTCTCGGTCTGAGCATCCAGAAGTTGGACATACCCGTGGATGGTAGCGAGCGAGTTCTTAAACTCATGCGCCAGCCCGGCGGCCATCTCTCCCAGGTTCGCCAGATTCTCTTGAAGCTTCATGCGCTCGCGAAGCTCGATTACCTCGGTCAAATCGGTCATCAGGCAGAGTGCGCCCTCGATGCCGTGTGATGTGTCGGTGATCGGAGATATGCTGAGACCGAGGTGTCGCACGCGCCCGTCAGGATTGATAACTTCTACCTCCTCGCGGCGGAAGGCGGAGCCTGCAGAGAGGCACTCGGAGACCAACCCTACCATGCGCGGCGCCCTCCGGAAGAATGTGGCGCAGTCCAACTCGAGCTCGCGTAACTCGCCGCCTCCCGCGCCGTTCTCATCGCTATCCGAGTGCGACCCGAAGGGACCAAAGATCCTCAAGGCCTGGACGTTGGCCGATGTTACAAGACCGCGTGAACCGATGGTAACAAGACCGCTCGGTATGTTCGAAATCAGACGCTCGCTGAACCTCTCGGATTTTTCGGCTCGTCGTCGCTCTAACGCGTGGAGGTTTGCCAACTCGCGCTCGTTAGCGTGAAGCTGTTCCACCAATGCTTGAAAAGTATCAACCACGAACTCGCTTTCGCTCATTCCGGTTGACGGACGCACCGGGCTTCCGCGCGCGGCTGCAACCATTCGATTGTATGGCCGGAGAAGCCATCGGACGAGGAGAAAGATCAGTCCGATCCCGAGCACAAGCGCGACGATCTGATAGCTGAAGACGTAGAAGATTATGGGCGAGGACTGAACTTGCTTAAGCTGGGCGATGACCAAAATGGTGGCTTCAGGGCCTGCTACTTCAGCAACAACAAAATCGCCGTCGGTCCGCACGAGCACTTCGGCGGGAGGTAAGGCCTCGGTGCTCGTCAGCTTGCGCTGTGTTGGAAAGGGCTTGCCCGTCTGCTGGAGATCCAGAGTAGAAGCCTGGGCCAGGAGTTGACCGTCGTGAGAGTAGAGGACGGCCGAGGCCTTGATCTTCTGCCGGTGGAGCACCTCTGCCAAAACAACCTCAGATACAGCTTCCGCCCGGCCAGGTAACTGCGAAGCCACCAGCGCCGCTTCCAGCTTTACCTGCGTCAGGCGCTGAGTGGCAAGATCGCGACGGGACTGGGAGTACAGGGCAAGGCTCAGGCCAATCGTCAACAGCAGCGCCAACACGAACAGCGCCACCGCGAGCCGCGCCTTGTTTTCAGTTCTGTGAAGATTCATAGGCGTGGCGAGGATGGGACCGCCTCGGACGCGACCGCCGGCATAGTCGCCCATTCCTATCAGCGCTCGATGATTGTGGAACGTCGAGTCGCATGGCCGATGGGTGGCACCTACGCTGCGGTTTTTTCTCCCTCGTACTCAGGGTCCTGTTCGCGGGCCGGTTCGCCGGCGCGATCGGAGGCCCGCACTGTTACCTCGTTATCCAAATAGAAGGAGAGCCGTCCAGTTCGGTGATACCTCTCGGGAACGGCGTAAACCCGGAAGCGATACCCGCTCAACTCGAGTACCACGCGATATCCAGGACTGTGAGGCACGGTGATCTTGTAAAAGTCGATCACGCTTTTGTGTTGCCTTACCGTTTCGTCGAGCTGGCTCTTGACGAGCCGGCCGTAGTTCCACAGGGTCACCGCGGCATTATATTCGTTCTCAACCATGCGCTGGTGCCGCCTCTGCATTAATTGCTTGTATGCATGCAGGCCGAGGGCGGTGACGAATATGGAGGCGAGAATCACTAGGACGATAGCCATTCCTTGCGACATCCTGGTTGATTTGCGAGGGCCGGATGGCTCTCTTTACCCACCGGTCTTCCTGCAAAGGGGGGCTCAGCTGACTGCCTTCGTTGGCGAAGGAAGGGGATTCTCAAGCGGCATGGTACATAGTGGAGGGGCATAAATCAACTGCGGTTGACGCCGATTGGCGGCGGCCGGCTCCTTACGAGTCGGACTACAACAGGATTTCCCGTTGCTTTTCTGGCTACTTTGCGTCTAGACTGGTCGCGCTCGGTATGATAGGGAACCCCCTTCGGCTATGCTGCGCGCAGGCAGGTGCCATCGAGGCGATCATACTTCTTCGTGTGACCTTTTCACGTTCATCGCTCGTTCGAGGATAGAC
>JBGPFL010000821.1:0-3062 GCA_041483295.1 Blastocatellia bacterium
ACGCCGCCGGAATCTGCGTATTCATGCTTTACTCGCTGGTCGAGATCGGCTGCTGCTGACACGACGAAACAAAAAAGAACGGTTGTCACTGTCAGGGTGAATCGCTTCATTTCTCCTCCGGAGGGATTCTTGTGGCCTGGGTACGCACGCTTCCAGCGTGCTCATCCATTAGGGCCGCACGCTGGAAGCGTGCGTACCCAGGCGTCACTTCGCGGGCGTCACGTCCACTTTCCGGAACCACGCATTGCCCAGACTCGTAAAGGGCCCGCCGTCGACCGAGATCTCTACCTGTACTCTGTAGTGCGCAGGAGAGAGCATTAGCGTCTTGCCCTTCAGCTTGACGACCTTACCGCTCTTCTTGATCGGCGCGCTCTCCCAGTGAATGGTGTAGTAGCCGCCCAGATCCCCACCGATCGGACCTGTCTTCACGACCGAGACGCCGAAGAGTCCGCCTTCAACCCGAGTTACTACCTTTTCAGCTTCTTTGTAGCTCATAAGGGCCCGGCCATGGAACGGACCCGCCGGACCTTCACCTTCGATGTCGCTTTCGTAGGAGCCGAGGACCTTCTTATACATCTCCGTTCCTTTCATCTTGCCGCCTGGTCCAAGCGGGGACTCGGGCATGTTCCAGTCAAACGACCACGTGCCTAGGAAGTAGTCCATGTTCGGAGGCGGCATCGGGTCGGAGGGTTCGGTCGGCCGAGAGGGCTGCTGAGAAGGCTGCTGCAAAACGAAGAGGGCTACGAACAATAGCGCACGCATCATCGGGCTCGTACCTTTGTCACTCCGTTCATGGTCATTCATCCCTCGTCATTCGCGCGCTTGTCGTCATCGCGCGAAGGACACAGGACGAATGACCGGAGACCTGCGGGTTATTTTTTGCTTGCTGTTTGCCCGGCAGCCACTTTGGTTAGATCCAGGCTATCGACAGTGTACTCGAACCACGGTATGAACATCTCATCCCAACTCTGCTCGCTCCAGAAGACCTCCTTCTGGGGCGCGGGATTGTAGCGGTTCTTCAGCGAGTTGTCGTAATGAGCAACCGCGATCATCTTGCTGCCCGCCGGAATCTTGAGCGGCGTCTCAAGCTCGTAGTGAAGCTGCCAGTTGAAGTCGAACCTCGGAACATTCAGCAGCGTCTGCTCCCGGCCGTCGGGCCACACAAGTATGTACTTGATGTCTTTGCCCCGCAGATGCATGTGCGGCGCGAAGGCGTAGAGGGTGATCGCCTGCTTAATCACGGCCTGGCCGGCGATCTCCCAGTTGTCCACATATGGCGGGATGTTTGGGAGCCTGCCGCGGGTCCTGATTTCGCGGCCATCGACTATTCTAGTTTCGCCAAGCTCTTTGCCGCCGACTAGGACGACATCGGTGACGCCCTTGGTCAGCACTTCGTGAGTCACGGGTGTCTTGGAAAACCACAGCCCCAGGACCGAACGATCCTTCTCGGGCCGGCCCGTCGGCTGGTAGTGCATGTTGAATTGAAAGTACATGCCGGGGCTGATGCGCTTCGCGATTCCGGGCCTGTGTCTTTCAAAGCCCTTTCCCGGCGCCTGACCAACGAGCTTGAAGGCGCCGGCTCGGGCGAATGAATCCTGGCTCTGGAAGACTTCGCTCCCTTCGCGCAGCCCGCCGGTGCGCCCCGCATCCGCGGTGTTGAGCTGCGGCGACGCCGAACCGTCCCTGACGGCTCTTCCGTTGACGATCTTGCTTCCCTCAGGCAGGCGCGTGACGTTCGCAATCGAGTGATGCACCACTGCAGCGTTTCCCGGCCGGAGCTCGACCGCTTCAACCCAGCGGTCTTCGGTGAAGGGCACGGGGACGTAGAAGTTCTGCATCGGGATCTCGCCCTCTGCCGGTACGTCATATTCAACCGGCATTGGAATGATCAGGTCAGGTTCGCCCCAGCTCCAACCCTTGGCGAACTTCGGAAGCGCCGGCAACTCGGCGTCGTTCCCCTTTTGTGCGCCGCCGTCTACCCAGGCCACGATCGTGTCGATCTCTTTCTGCGTGAGCCGCCGGTCATTTCGGAACTGGAGCGACGAGGCGGGGTCGGCGTACCACGGCGGCATGTTTCGCTCGGCGACTTGCTCACGGATCGCCTTGCTCCACGGGCGGACTTCCTGATAGGAGGTCATCGGCATCGGCGCAACTTCCCCGGCGCGATGGCAGGTGGCGCACTTGTTGAAGATGATTGGCGCGACGTCCCTGGCGAAGGTCGGGGCGGCCTTTTGGTCGGCGGCGCTTCTGCTATTAACCAAGGTCACCGCGATCGCGACCGCCGCTACCACAATGAGCATCAATCGTCTCATCTCGTTCTCCTTACCTTCAGCCGGGACTTCAGCGGACCCTTGAATCCTTGCGCGAGCGGGGCGAGGTTATGCGCCAGGTTCGCAAAGTGACGGCTGGAATCGCCGCGGAGCCGCAGCTACCTGGCAGCCGTCTCACGCTGCACGCGAAGGTTCTGGCCATCGAGTGTGTAATCCACGTAGCCGATCATCATCTCTTCCCAGGTCTGCGGTCCCCACTGAACCAACTTGGTCGGGTCCGGGTTGTACTTATTCCTTGTGGAGTTGTCGTAGTGCGCGAGGCATTCCAAACGGCTTCCCTTCGGCGCAGCGATCGGCTCCTTGAAGAAGTAGGTCATCTGCCAGGTAAAGTCGTAGCGTGGAACCGACAGCAGGATCTTCGATGTCCCGTCGGGGTAGACCAGCCGATACTGGAAGTCTTTGCCGCGAAAGTGCATGTGGGGATGAAGGCTGTCGATGTGACTGTCTTCCTTGAAAGGGAAGGTCGCGGTCGACTCGTAGTTGGGATCTCCGGGCGGGATGGCGAGGGTGTGTGCTGCGGCGCCCGCGGTGATGACGCGTTTTTCGACCGGAGTCTTTGAGAAGATCAAGCCCAGGCTGGTTCGATCCTTACCCGCCACGCCGTTTGTTGTATAGTGGACCTGGAATATCAGAACCGACCCCGCCTTGATCAACTTTGCCTGGCCGGGCCGCAGTATCAACGGAGCTTCGCCCGGCGCCCAGCCTACAAGCCTGCCGTCTGAATCTCCCGCA
>JBGPFL010000822.1:0-3051 GCA_041483295.1 Blastocatellia bacterium
CCTTCGCGCGCTGGGTTGCTTTAACAACTGCCTTAATCAAGGTGACGCGCAACCCGCCCTCCTCGAGTTCGAGGATCCCGTCGATAGTGCAGCCGGCGGGCGTGGTCACCGTGTCTTTCAGCTTTGCTGGATGCTCACCGGTCTCGAGCACCATTGCGCCCGCACCCAACACCGTCTGAGCCGCAAGCTCAGTAGCGATATCGCGAGGCAGTCCGACCTTCACGCCGGCTTCGGCCAGCGATTCGATGATTATGTAGACGAACGCCGGTCCACTTGCCGAAAGCCCGGTGATCGCGTCCATATGTTTCTCATCAACCACAACAGTGCGGCCGACAGAATCGAATATGAACTTCGCAAGATCCACGTGGGATCGAGTGGCGTTCTTGCCCGGCGCGAGTCCGGTCATTCCCTTCTTCAGCAGGCAGGGCGTGTTGGGCATCGCGCGGATCACCGGCACGGGCGCCGCGAGGTGCTTCTCTATGAACGCGGTGCTGACCGACGCGGCGACCGAAATCAGAAGCTGGGATGGCTTCAGCGCGCCGCTGATTTCAGTTACGACCACCGGCACGGTCTGAGGCTTGACTGCCAGCAGGATGATGTCAGCTTGCTCGACGGCTTTTGAATTGGAGAGCGTGCCGGCAACACCGAAGCGCTCGCGCATGTGATCGAGGCGAGGCTGGTGCCCAGCCGTGACGATCACGTTGCCGACCTCGATCACTTCCGCCTCGAACAAGCCCTTCACGAGGATCTCCCCTAACTTGCCCGCTCCCAGCACCGCCAATCTCAAGTCTTTCAGCATAAGGTTTCTCTAAGCCTCTTAGTAACTCCGAACGATATTAGCGAACCGGAATAGCAGAAGACAATGAAGAGAAGTAATGAATGATGGATCTTGTCGCTGATTATTGGGGGTCGAGAAGAATCAGGACGAGATCATTTGGGCCGCCCTCAATGATATCAACGGTAACTCAAGTGTGCCGAGGTGTCGTTAGAGGATGCGGGGGATCAGTGTCTCGAGCTCGACATCTTGATACACATCGCTGAGCGTCAGGGTTACATCCACAGAGCGTAACTGGAGGCTTCCATCCAAGTCATTAATCTCGGCGTAGCTCCAGACTCCGTCAGCTTGCTTCGCGTAGTGGGTGATGTGCGGCCGGTGTTGGGCAACGAGTAGATATTCCCGAAGGCTCGGGATCGACTTGTAATAGGTGAACTTGTCTCCGCGATCATAAGCCTCGGTGCTCGGTGAAAGGACTTCGTAGATTAAGAGCGGATTGATCAACAGGTCGTTTCCGTTGAATCTCTCAACTTCGACCTTGCCGCAAACGACGCTGCCGTCGGCGTAGCGATACGGCGGCGCGGAAGGAACTTTGATCTGCATGTCGCTGGCAAACGTCTCGCACCTTCCTCGTAAGAGAGATCGGAAGAAAGCGAATGCATTTCCCATGATTCGTTCATGAGAAAGCGTCCCGCCACTCATCGCAAAGACTTCTCCATTCCAGAACTCGTACCTCACTTCTGATTCGCGTTCGAGTGCCAGGTACTCATCCAGGGTGTACCGACGTTCGGTTTCAGCCGACATGATATGGTCCTCGCTGATCAATCTCGGATTCAACGTATCAATTGTGGCGCGTCCGGCGGCATTCGGCAATGCCTCGATGCACGAAGGCAAACTCCAGTCTGCAGTCGAGCCTTGATGCTACGGCATTCAGTCCGCGTGGTCGACCCCGTACTCGACGGTGCGGCGTTAGTTTGAACTTGTGGGCGAAGGTGACCGAAGCAAAGCGCATCGGCTTCTGCTACCTCGGCGCCTTATCCTAAATCCTAATTCCTCTCCCTTTGCCTTCTATTCTGCCTGTGTTAGGCTACACCTCATTCTGCATGGGAGCCCACTCGATGTCACGACGGCCAAAGATCTGCGCCAATATTCTCGAAACGATCGGCCATACTCCGCTGGTTCGCCTCAATCGCCTTCCTACAGGTGGCTCGGCGGAACTGCTGGTCAAGCTCGAAGCCTTCAATCCGACCCGCAGCGTCAAAGACCGGATTGCCTTCGCAATGATCGACGCAGCCGAACGCGAAGGTAAGATCACGCCGGGCAAGACAACCATCATCGAACCTACGTCCGGAAACACTGGTATCGGCCTGGCGATGACCGCCGCGGCAAAAGGGTATCGGCTGATTCTCACTATGCCCGACTCGATGAGCCTCGAGCGCACTCGCGTATTGCGCGCACTCGGGGCTGAGATATTTCTGACGCCGGACGCCCTCGGGATGAGAGGGGCGATTTCGAAGGCCGAAGGTCTCTTGCGAGAGATACCCGACGGCTTCATGCCTCAGCAGTTCAACAATCCGGCGAACCCGGCAATTCACCGCCGGACCACCGCTAATGAAATCATCGAGGACACCGGCGGCAAACTCGACTCATTCGTCGCGGGAGTTGGCACCGGCGGCACGATCACCGGAGTCGGAGAGGTGCTCAAGGAGCGTCTGCGCAACGTGTCGCTGGTGGCGGTCGAGCCTAAGGATTCGCCGGTATTGTCGGGCGGCCCTCCCGCTCCCCATCCTATTCAAGGGATAGGCGCGGGCTTCATCCCTCGAGTGCTCAACACCGAAATCATCGACCGCATAATTCCAGTCGAGTATGAAGACGCCAAGATCACCGCGCGAAGGCTCGCCCGCGAAGAGGGGATACTGTGCGGCATCTCTTCGGGAGCCATATGTTGGGCGGCACTTCTGGTGGCAAAGGAACTCGCCGTGGGCAAGAGGGTGGTCGCATTGTTGCCCGACCTGGGGGAGCGATATTTGTCCACGGATTTGTATGCGTTCGATGAAGACACGCGCTAGACGCAACTGTGTGTACGGCATCGCGACCAAAATTGAGTCTTGAGGACCTCGTGTTCTTTGTGCCTTAGCACGTTATGGGCATGACGCCAACCAAGCCCGGCAGAATCTGTGCCGTCATCACGGAACAGACGGTCGAAGCGGCGCGCACCGCCGTGGGTCACGCCGGCAGAGTCGCGGACCTTATCGAGCTTCGCCTCGATTACCTTC
>JBGPFL010000823.1:0-3028 GCA_041483295.1 Blastocatellia bacterium
AAAACCAAAATCAACGTGCGACTAAATTTCATCCTACTCTCCGCTTCGGCTCGGTTGGCTTTCCGCTCTCAACTTGTACCGTTGGACCTTGCCGGTTGAAGTGCGAGGCATCTCTTTTATGAACTCAATTTGAGACGGCACCTTGTGCTGCGGGAGCTTCGAGCCGACAAATTCCCGCAACTCTTGCTTGAGATCCTCGCTCTCCCCTTGATTTCGGATGACCACGTAAGCCTTTGCCGTTGCCAGCCCATCATTATCAGTCACTGCGACGACGGCGGCTTCGACTACCGCTGGGTGCAGAATCAATGCAGATTCAACCTCGATAGGCGAGACCCAGAGGCCGCGCACTTTGAAGCAATCGTCGGAGCGGCCCACGTGATAAAAGAAGCCCTCCGTGTCGCAACGGTAGATGTCTCCTGTCTTGACCCACCCTTCGCATATTGTTTCCCGGGTCAGCTCTTCCCTTTTCCAGTAGCCCGCGGTTGCGCTTCCGCCCCTCACCCAAAGATGGCCCAGTTGTTCCGGCTCGACTTCGCCGCCCCTGTCATCGATCAGCCGCGCAGAGTAGCCCTCCACAACCGAACCGCTCGACCCTGCGCGCGCGCTGCCCTGCCGATTCGAGATGAAGACGTGAAGCATCTCGGTCGAGCCGATGCCGTCGATGATCTCCAGACCGAATGCTCGATTCCAATCCTCGAATATTCTGCCCGGGAGAGCTTCGCCGGCCGAGACGCAGAGCCTGAGTGACGAGGTGTCAATCCTCCTGCCGTTGGTGTGGGATTCCAATAACCCGCGGTAGACGGCAGGTACCCCGAAGAAGACTGTTGGGGACTGTTCCTCGAACAGCGTTGCGAGATACTCAGCCGTTGGCCGCGCCGTATCGAGCAGCACCGTCGCCCCGGAAGCGAGCGGAAACGAAAAGCTGTTGCCGAGTCCATATGCGAAGAACAAGCGCGACGCCGAGTAGAGCCGATCGACGGTCGAGAGGTGCAACACCGAGCTGGCGTACGAGTCCACCGTGTATTCGACCGAGCCATGCCGATGCAATACGCCTTTTGGCGCCCCCGTGCTGCCCGAGGTGTACAGGAGAATGGCCGGCGTGTCGCGCGTGGTAGCAGGGAATGAAGGTCGCGGGGCGATGTCGTCTTTGGGCTCGAGGAACTGTCGTTGGGCTGTATCGATTATCAGAGCGGAGCAATGTTCAGAGACTCTGCCTTCACTCAAATTGATCTTCCACTCGAGCTCGTCTTCGGCTATGACCAGCCGCGCGCCCGAGTCTGAGAGTATGAACATCACTTCGTCGGGCGACAAGAAGGTGTTGATCGGGACCCCGATGGCTCCTACGGAAACCGTTGCCAGCATTGTGGCGATAAACTCAGGAGAATCGTAGAGCAGTAGTGCTACGCGATCACCCTCTTCGACCCCCGCAGCAAGAAGGTGTTCAGTCCAATAATCGACCTCGAGCCGCAACTCCAGGTAGGTCATGTGGCTGCCGCGAAACTCAATGGCAGTCCGCGCGCCGATATTGGCGAGACGCTCGTCTGCCAGGAAATAATCAAAGAGATTGAAGTATGAAGGGATCAGTGACATCAGGACGGGATTATAAGATACGGTAGGTCGATGTGAAAGGAGCAAGCCGTCAGCCGAGGCGCCTGGGTACGCAGGCTTCCAGCCTGCTTTACTCGGCTAAGGACACAGTTCGCGAGCAGAGCAGGCTGGAAGCCTGCGTACCCAGGTCTTCATTTGGAGAGATGATATACATCCTGGCCCGACCTCCTCTCCACTACAAGCCGCGCGTCGTGCACCGCGTAGTCCAGATGAGCCACAGCCTCAGAAACGGCCAGGAAGCGGTGATAGCCTTTTGCATTAGGGAACAACAGAAAGGAAGCATCCCAGCCAGTGGTCCCCTCACGCGGCAGCAGCGAGAGAAGCTTCGATTGCCTCGCTTGAGTTGCGCGATACTGCCTCTGAAAATGCTCGTCGTAGTCGATCACGTCATCCCCGTGGCCGCCTTTCAAGGTTGTCGGCGCCATCTCCCTGATTCGCGCAAGAGACACCAGATACTCACCCAACGACTGAAATCGCTTAGTCGAATCGAACGGGTCGGGGCTCAGAACCGGATTGGGCGTGATGTTCTTGAGCACCGTGTCCGATGCAAACCATACGCGATTGCTCGCCCTCATCAGGCAGATGGACCCGGGAGTGTGCCCTGGTGTGTGAACGACTCTCAGGCTTTCATGCTCGAAGACAATCTCGTCGTCGTCAGCCAGTAGTTCGACTCCGTCCAGAGCCTGCGCGAATCCGCTGAACTTCTGATAGCCGGCCTCCATGCGGGCGATTATCTCCTGCGGCACTCCTGCACCGGCAAGCAACCCTCGATAAGCAACGTAGTCGGTATATGGCTGAACGGCAGGCGCGTCCCACGCGTGTATGTAAGGCGTTGCTCCCGACTCCTCGACAACTATGCGAGCCAGTCCGTAGTGATCAGCATGAGCATGCGAGATGATGATTCTCTTGATATCCGCCAGTCTGTGCCCGAGGCGTGACAGGCCGGTCCTGAGCGCTTCCAGGCTGTCTGGGGTTCGCGGCCCGGCGTCGATCAAGGTGAGTGGGTCTTCTTGAATCAGATAGACGTTGACCGGACCGACATAGAAAGGTGTGGGCACGATGATTTTGTGGATCTTCATGCAGTTGTGCGTTGTGCGTTGTCCGTTGCTGAGGTTGTTTGAGAATAACCTGTACGGGCGGGCACGGAGGCCCGCCCGTACAGGTTATCTCGCGTCCCCCGGTCTGCCGCTGACCACTGACCACTACAGATTGTAGCGGCCGGCTTCAATAAGGGAGTCGGCGATCCTGCGACGAGCCGCAATAGTGTTGACCGGGATAAAACGGGTATATCGCTTCAACACCGCCAGCATGGTTCGCAGTTCATCGCCTTCAGACATCGCGGCCAGGGCGCACTTCGCGTGTTGCTCGATATGCCCGATAGCATCGTTGGTGAAGGTGCGAGTCGCGTCGATCTGGCCGC
>JBGPFL010000824.1:0-3014 GCA_041483295.1 Blastocatellia bacterium
ACGAGCTGTCTTGGAGGAACTCAGGCGGGCGCGATGGGCGAGGGCTGGTCCGACTACTGGGCCGCGACCATATACAACGACGGCCGGATAGGCGAGTATGTCGCGAACAATACGACTCGAGGTATTCGACGAGCCGCCTACTCGGTTCCCGCGGATCCGGTTCACGATTCATATGCCGATGTGGGAACGGGTGGCTTCGAGGTCCACAGGGACGGCGAAGTGTGGGCCGCCGCGTTGTGGGACCTGCGCAACGAACTGGGCGCTGCGCTTTCGGACAAGCTCGTGCTGGAAGGCATGAAGTTCACACCTTGCGGCCCTTCCTTCCTGGACGCTCGCAACGGCATTCTGCAGGCTGACCAGAACCTGAACGCCAATGCGAACAGATGCAGAATATGGACGGTCTTCGCGCGCCATGGGATGGGTGCGTCGGCAACAGGCAACAACGGAACCACCCACAACGCCGCGACCGATGTCCCAGCGGATTGCGCGGGCGGAGCTGCTGTTGTCTTCTTTGATAACTTCGAAACCAGTCTGGGATGGGTGACCAACCCGAACGGTACCGATACAGCGACGACCGGACAGTGGGAGCGAGGTAACCCCGAGGCTACTAACTCGGGTGGTGCGAAGCAGCTCGACACGACCGTGAGCGGCGTCAACGACCTGGTGACGGGGCGACTGGCGGGCGCATCGGCCGGGGTCAATGACATCGACGGCGGCGTGACTTCGATCCGCTCGCCCGCGATCGTGCTGCCTGCGACCGGCACTCTCACGCTGTCATTTAGCTCCTACCTCGCTCACGGAGCCAACGCTACCAGCGCCGACTTCTTGCGAGTGAGGATCGTAAGCGGGGCAACCACCACTACGGTCTTCGAGAGGCTGGGGGCGGCGGTGAACGTGAACGGCGCCTTTGCCTCGACCACCGTTAGTCTGAACGCGTTCGCCGGTCAGACTGTCAGGATCCAGATCGAGGCTGCCGATGCCGGCACGGCCAGCCTCGTAGAGGCCGCGGTCGACGATGTCAGGGTGACAAGGCAGTAACGGCAAGCGTCGATTTCAAGCGGAGAGCATCGTCCTACTAGACGACGATTCGAACGCATCGCGGTGGCTGACTCGGTCGCCGGCGACGCTCGCAGCACAACTCAAGGGAGCGAGGGTCAACACCTTCGCTCCCTTTTTCCTGCGTGGTAGTATTCACACAAACACAAATCTGTCCGACAACGCGAAGTTGATCAACGAGCAGATCGCAATCGTTACCATGTTGGCCACAAACGGAGCCAGCCCGGCTCCCGTTACTAGGATGACCATTAGAACCAGATTGCCAATGATCGACAGGGCTCCAGTCGTGAGATTGAACCTGAGCAACATAGCCGAGGTCTTGCCTCCGCGCCGGTCGGCCCATGTCCACCGCCGATGCCAGACGAAGTTGTGAAGCACCGATGCCTCGACCGCAATCGCAGTCGCAGCCAGATAATGCAGTCCGGCCACTCGAAACAGCAGGGCGAGCGTGGCGGCCTGCACTACTATCCCGGCAGCGCCGACCGCGCTGAACCTGAACCATCGGTACAGCAGTCTCTCTTTCCCTTTGTTCTTCACGTTCTCTCGACTCCGATTCGCCGCTCAAAAACACCGGGGCAATTCGGAAAGGGTTGCGCCTCCTGCTGCGCTGAGTTCGCACCACCACTCACATTGAATGCTGGAATGGGGATGCTCGTCTCCCACACATGCCGATCAAACCTTTTCCGCGCCATAAAGCGTCAGGGTGTTTCGCGCGACCGAGACAACAGTGATCAGTGCCACCAGGGCGGTCGCGACAACACCGGCGACATCATAGAAGAGATGGGTCCCACCCAGCAGTCGCGTGGTCGGATGAAACAGTGCAACTGTGTTCCCCACCGCCAGAAGTATCCTCAGCTCCGTCGGACTGAACTTGTAGAATGAGAGCCTGAATGTCCCGATCGTGTAAGTGGCCAGATACACGTTGATCGACATCACAGAGTAAGCTACCAGCGCAGCCAGGGCCACGACCCAGGACATGTAACCCGACAACGCAAGGCCGCACATGATGAACAGAGTGCCGAAAGCATCGGCTATGTGATCGACATAGAATCCGTAGCGCGGTCTCTGCTTATCCCGAAAGCGCGCCAACGTGCCATCCAGACTGTCGCCAAACCAATTGACCGCCAACCAGATGTTCACAAGCAGCAAGAATGGCGGCCACCAGCCGGCAAGCGCGTAACAGACGCCCGCCATCAACATCGCCGCAAGGCCGAGCAGGGTTAGATGGTCCGGCATGACCCACCCAGGCATACGCTGGGCAAGCCACTTCAAACAGACGCGTTCGATCGGGGCCAGCAGGCTCGTCTGTGATCGCACGGCCGATCTGAAACTCGTCTTCAGACCCTTTTGATCACCGGTCGGAGCCGCAAGGCGCAAGAGCTGCGTGCGCCCCACGCGGTTGCCAGCTGCCCCGGTCTCATCTCTTGAAACTATCGACCGGGGTGGCGTAAGGGTGCTCATCGCGTTAATTGAGGATCGTTCGAGATGGGTCATTGAATCGCCCTCGAAAAGGTCCGCGCGGCGACGAACGCATCTATCGGCGACAGGAGAACGATCATTATCCAGATCGGAATCGAGATCAGGGCGAGTATGCTGCTCTTCAGCAGGCGGCCATGAAGGGGAGTCGTATCTCGGGATGAGACGCTTGCGACCACGGCCTTTACCAGCGGTCCCGACACCGGGTGGTAGCCATCGGCGGTGGATAGGAGCGGGGCGCCTGTCACTGTTTCAGCGGCCGCGCTCAATGCATCGCTGGAGGCAAACTCTGAAAACTGAGCGGACTGTCGCACTCCGCAGTTGCGGCAGAACTTATTGCTTTCCATCAGGCCCGTTCCGCAAGCGCAACAGGCTTTGATCGCGACGGTCTCTGAGTTATGCGTGTCGTTGTGCGTATCCATCATAGTGCCACCTGCCTTTTGGAATCGCTTTGGGTTACTGCAAGAGAGGTGCCACACGAA
>JBGPFL010000825.1:0-3013 GCA_041483295.1 Blastocatellia bacterium
GGCGCTCTGACCACCCGTCGGCGGGACTATGTAACCGATGTCGGCCTTGCCGTCATGATCAAAATCCGCGACTACCGGTTGGAGACCGGCGCCACCCCAACTGAAGTACTGAGCGCTCGCAAGGCTGTAGTTTTGTGACGACTTCAGCACTCCCCATACGCCATTGCGGTAATAGCCGATGTCTGACATGCCATCGCCGTCGAAGTCGGCCACAATCGGGATGTCGCCTAGTTGTCCCCACGAAACAAAAGAGGCGGCATAGTTTGCGGATGACTTCTGTAAGAACCAAGTCCCCGAAGATGACCTCCAGAAGCTGGGGTCAGCCAAGGGGTCGCTATCGAAGTTGCCGACAACGGGGATGTCTCCAGCCGAAGAAAACCCTGCGGATATGTACGAAGGCTGCGACCAATTGTATGACGTGCTGGATTTGAGGATGGCATAGAAAAATTGACCTCCCGTGCCGACTATGTAGGCGAGGTCAGCCTTGTGGTCGCCATCGAAGTCAAAGGTGAAGGGATCCAAGCCGGCGCCGCCCCAGCCGAAGAACAGGCCGTCCGAGTAGCTGTACTGCTGCGATGATTTCAACATGCCCCAGAGGCCCGCGCGGTAAAAGCCGATCTCAGTTTTGTGATCAGGCTCGAAGTCGAAGACCGTATTGCCCTGGCCGGGAGAGGTGCCGCCTGAGGGCTCCTCGGTGGCAAGGATTCCTCCCGGCCCGTAGATGTACTCTTTGGAGGGGATGGCGGGATCGAAGCTCGCCGGTGTAATCGTGGCCTCTTGCTGGGGCGCCTGTTTCTTGCGAGGAGCTTGTGAGGACGGGCTTAATCGCTGCCCGAGCATCACTCCGGCGGCGACTACGCTTAAGACCAGGACCGTCGCTAACATTCTTCGGCGGCCGGTGCGCCTGGCGGCCGTGTTAGGTTTTCTTGATCTCCTCTTTCTCATTGCGTTCTCCTTCGCTAAAGACACACTTGACACAAGCACCGCATCCGAGAGTTGTTCCCACGGCGCCGGATCACCAATCGCCCTGCTGATTGCGCCGATGGGCAAAGCTGTGCCCACACATGTCACGGGCTTGCCGCGATCAGCACGCTGCTCGGAGGCAGATTATTTTGCCCTTCATGTCTATAGACAAATCAGCAGGGAGAAATTGCGCGGTTGGAGGAAAAAAAGTATGAAATATTTTAGGAGAGATGAGTTTGACGGGAGGAATAATAGTCCGGCACGGTGATCTTGAGGTTCAGAGAGAGAGGTTTAGCTTGCTGGTTCTCGGGAGCAACTTAACAGGGGGCGGAAAAACTGCTTTCGCGCCACCGAGACGCCAAGGCTCGAAGGGGCTTGAAGAGTGTAAACTGAGTGCCGATTGACCTGGTGCCGCTTTGTGTCTTCGAGTCTTCGTGGCTCGGTTTTTTTCCGCATCTTGCTAGAGGCTGAACTCTGAACATTCATCTTGCGTCACCCACTATGAGAAGGGAACAGCTACGATTCGACCGGATCCGGAATAGTAGCCATAGTTTTCAATACCATCGCAATCACTTCACGACAAAGCCTGCATTCAACAAGGTGAGACTCGATGTGCTGCCGCTCTTCAGGCTGAAGGTTGTGCTCTATATAGGCACCGAGCATTTCGTCTTCCGGGCAAGCTTGCGCCATTGTTATCCCCTTCCCAGACAGCCCTGCCAAGCTGCCTCCTCTACAACCATATACACCCTACTGACGCAGAAGTGCGCAGAGAATATACAGGCAAGGAGCAGCCGACAACAATCGTCAGGCTGAAAAAGCGAAGAGGGCGTCGCGGGTTCGGCCTCGAAATACGGGCTGGCACCACGCGGCTACTTCTTATCCTCGACTGTGATGCGCACCTCCGTTCCGTTGCAGTGGATCTCCGGGACGTACATCGCATGGCCCATCACCGGCAATGCGTGAAACACGCCCGGCACCTCGGCTCGCAAGTCGTACCGCATCTCCCAGATGCCTTCCGGAAGCTTGTCGATGAACAACGCTACCTTTCGATCGCGTAGTTCCTGATAGACCCAACGGGCCTGACCCGTGTAATCGCTTACTTCGGGTCCGCTGCTCACCGGCCGCACGCGGGAAGCCAGGTCGCCGCTCGTCCGCGAGTCGGTCGAGACCTGAGAGCCGCTGTTCCCGAACCTGCGATCGACCGCGCCGGACTTGAGCTGTTTCGCAAACAGCGCTTCACCACTGCGCACCTGAACAGCTTCCAGTCCCGCCGGTTTCAGGTCCTCGAACAACAGATATTCGTAGTTGTTCTTCGCCTCGACTGTAAGCACAACCTCGACGCGGTCGCCGCTGGTTACCGACTCGCCATCACGCAACGCCACTCGTTCGTAAGCATAGCCCTTCAGTAGCGTTGGCCGGCCAACCAGTTTGTAGTACTCACGCCTGACGAAGATCTCGTTGCCCGCGGCCGTCACCGGTTCCTCGAGGCTGAAGAACTTCGCGCTCACTGAGAAGTAGATAGGACTCTTCCCGCCGCTCTTTGCCCCATGCCGGCTGATGCGAATCTGATTAGCCCCATCCCGAATGAGGCCGGGATCGATCTCGAACTTACTGGGGGCGCTGAGCGCATCTTCAGCGGTCAACTTTCGCGATGCGACCTGCTGATCATTCACCACCAGATCGTATTCGACCTCCGGTTGCAGCTCACCGCTACGGCGCAGGTACTCGTTCATCGTCAGCACGGTGATAGCCGTGTCTCGAGTGTTGCTCCACTGCGCGCCGCGTCGATTCTTGATGAGCCAGTTCGTGACCGGCTCGACCAGCTTGTTAGTCGGATCTATGGCCAGCAACGCTCGCAGGGCAAAGGCGGTTGCTTCGACCCCGCCTTCGGACCAGCGCCAGTAGATACCGTCCTCGCCCCAGTGGGCGGTCCCCATTATTGGATGTTGGATGTTGGATGTTGGATGTTGGATGTTTTCTCCGCCAATGAGCACGGAAGTATCGGGGCGTTCATCGCGTTTGACGCCGTTCTCGAGGTTTTCGACGAGAA
>JBGPFL010000826.1:0-3008 GCA_041483295.1 Blastocatellia bacterium
GCCAAGGAACGCCAAGGCGTCAGGGGCCCCAGACTCGAAGGGGAGGACCCGGACATTGCGGGCATTCGCCCAGGCCCGCAGCCATTGCCGGAGGATTGGGACTACGTCAAGGAGAGTGAATAGATCCTCGGGAACCACTAGCTCTACACATCCGGAAAGCGCGCCGGCCAGAACATATTATCGATCCTAAAATGGGCCGACCCGGAAATCAAAACACAGATTTCGGCGATGTTGCTCGCAGGAAGGAAAGAGATGGGATCCGATAGTTCAAACTCGAGCTCCGGCCGAAGAAGAAAGCTGGCCTGGGTTGTCTTGTTGCTCGCTACCGCCGGCGTGTTGGCGATCGTGATAGCGCCCGTCTTCATCATTCTTCCATTCCGCGCGCAAACTCCCGACGGACTTCGGTTGGCCCTGACCTTACGCCAATGGTCGCCGATTGCGGCGCTGGCTGCTTCGATCCTGGTTCTCCTCCTGATGGTGTTCCTCTGGCGGGGTTCCCGATGGTGGCGAAAGACCCTGCTGGTTCTCGCGTTCAGTCTTACTCTCCCTCCGGTGTGGTTTGCTCGTCAGAACCATTTTGAATGGATGTTTAATCCGCTCTCCAACCCTTCGTATGCCAGAGCGAGCGAGGCCGACTTCATCGACAGTGCTGATTATGTGATTGCAGTTGAGCGGAACGGCGACGCGGCCGCTTACCCGATCCGCCAGATGGCTTATCATCATGTCGTGCATGACGTTGTCGGGGGTGTTCCGATAGTAGTCACCTATTGAACGCTCTGCCACACCGGTCTGGTGTGGGAAAGCGAAGTCAACGGCCGCAAGCTTAACTTTCACCTTGCCGGCATTAATAACCAGAACTTCATAATGCGCGACGAGGAGACTGGTACGTGGTGGCAGCAGGTGTCCGGAGAAGCCATTCTGGGGCCTTTGAAAGGCGCTCGACTCAAGCTGGTGTTTCACGACGAGCTGCAGTTTGCGACCTGGAAGCTCGAACAGAGCCGGGGACGTGTGCTCCGCCCGGATGAACGCGTAGCCGGCAGGTACGAGAAGGCTGATTGGGAAGATCATATGGCCAGATTTCCAACGGTCACGCCATCTTCTCCCGACGACCCTCTCCCTCCGCGCGAGTTGATAATTGACATAACGGTCCGCGAAACTTCCAGGACATATCCTCTCGCAGCGCTCAAGGCGCGAACGCCGGTGCTCGATACGCTGAGCGGCGTTCCCATTGTGATCGTAGTTGGGGACGACAAGAAATCCGTTCGGGCTTTCGAGACGAGAGTGGATGGCAGGGCGTTGGAGTTCTTTGCCAGAACTGATGCCTCGCCTCTTCGCCTGGTCGACGCTGAAACAGGCAGCGAGTGGGATTTTACAGGAAGGGCAATCAACGGCCCGTTGGCTGGCCGCAGCCTTAGCAAGATTGCCGTCTTAGCCGACTACTGGTTTGACTGGAAAACATATCACCCGGGCGCCGACATCTACCGATAGCGCGGCTTCGCAGCGGAATCACAGCACGAAAAATGTTCTTGTGGATTCGGCGTAGACCATACGCCGAATCCACATGCTTACTCCTCCTGCTGCTCGTCAGAAGATCAGCTTCAGCCCGATTTGAACATTCCGCGCCAGGTTGTTCTGACCTGTAACCGTTCCGAAATTCGAACTGGTTGGGTCCGTGTTCGGGTCGCCGAACTGCGGGTGATTGAATGCATTCAGGAATTCACCTCGCAGTTGGAACTTCACTTTTTCCGTAATCGAGAAGTTCTTGATCAGGGAGAGGTCCCAGAGGTTCAGCGGCTGGCCGCGGAACCCGGTGAGGCGGGAAGGGAAGACACGGATGTTGTTTGCGAGCCGGATCCGAGTGTCAGCGCGTTGCTTTGCTGGATCGAGCACGCCGTTGGTCTGAACCGCGGCGTCCGTGAAGTAGAAGCCGCTCGTGTCGAACGTCCCGTTTACTGTTTTTCCAGTGATGTTAGCCCGCAGAGTGCTCGGGTCACCGTTGAAGTAGACGTTCCTTCCACCCAGGTCGATCGGACGTCCGCTCTGCCACTGGAAGATGCCTTGTGCCTGCCAGCCGCCGAGGACGGCATTGATCACGCCGGGCAACTTCTCTCCAAACAAGTGACCTTTGCCGAACGGCAGTTCCCAGATGCCGCTGACTACGACGCGGTGCGGGATGTTATCTGATCCTATCCGCCGCTCGTAATCCGTATCGGACTCGTTGAGGAAGCTGACTTCTTCGATCACCTTCGACCATGTGTAGCTGGTGAGGAGCGTGAACCCGCGGGTGAATCGCCGCTCCACTCGGAACTGGCCTGCGTGGTAGATGCCTCGCCCATCAAAACGCTGCGAGCCAACGCTGGTGAACTCCGGCAAGGGCCGCAAGAGTTGCGACCGCGCAACCGTCGAGCCGTTGATCCCCTGTCCGGGAATGAGATTCTGAAACGGGTTCTTGACCAGTGCAGACAGGAAGTTGATTGTAGCATCGTCCCGGACCCGACTGGTCGAAAGGTACGCGCGGGGAATTGTGTCGAGGATGTTCGTGCCGGTTGTCAGGTCGTAGCCACGATTGCCGATGTAAGCAGCTTCAACCATCCACTGGCCCGGCAACTCGCGCTGAACGCTGAACTCCCAACGCTGGGTCGCGCCGTTGACCCTGTCGAGCGGAGTGAAACTTATGCCGCGACCGAGGAAGGTCCCGACGCCCAGCGTTGCGCCAGGCGGTTCGACGACCCCTGTCGGGAAGGGATTGAACAGGTTGCCGCAGGTGGCGCACGCGGGCGCAAAGGTCAGTCCGGAGTTCAACGTCGGCACGATGCTCGTCGACTGAGAGAAGCCCGTCTGATTCACGCCGTCTATAACGAAGGGAACCATGTTGACGCCGAATCCACCCCGCAGAACGGTTTTTTCATTGAGCTGATACGCGAAGCCGATGCGCGGTTGGAAGTTGTTCCTGTCTCCCTCCCAGAAACCGCGATGCTGGTCATCGGCGAAGAGCAGCCCGCCCTTCA
>JBGPFL010000827.1:0-3006 GCA_041483295.1 Blastocatellia bacterium
CCTCCGGCGGATGAAGGTCGAACGGCGTCATTAACCGCAGCTCGTCAATCGAGTAGCCGTAGACCCGGTGGACCGCTTCATTACAATCCAGGAAACGATGGGTCTGCGCGTCGAAGATGAAGATCGGATCGGCGATGCGATTGAAGAGTGAGCGGTACTTCCTCTCGCTTTCGCGCAGCGCCTCCTCCGACAGCTTGCGCTCGGTCACATCATTTGCGAGCACGAGCCGAGCCGGGCGGCCGCCGAAGTCCAGCGCATGAGAAGAAACCTCGACGTCGATAATGCTTCCGTCCTTCTTTTGGTGCCGCCACGTGCCAGCGTTATCCACAACAGCGGCCTCGGAAACGCTTCGAAGAAGTGCGGGAATATCTTCCGCGGGTCGAATATCCTCGATTGTCATCGCGAGAAATTCTTCACGCGAGTACCCATAGTTCTCGACGGCTGCGTCATTCGCCGCAATGAAGGAGAGACCCTCAGGGTCGTAGACCCACATCGAATGGGGGTTGCTCTCGAACATGGAGCGGTAGCGCACTTCGCTCTCCTGCAGCGCCTGCTCGGCCAGCTTTCGAGCGGTGATATCGATCAATGTTCCTTCAACCATCGCAGGGGCGCCCGTGCTGTCCCTCATCAAACTCACGTTCGCCAGCACCCACACGCCTCCGCCGTCCTTGCGGCGAGAGCAGACCTCAAAGTTCGTGAGGCTGCCCTGTTCGATAAGGCGCCGGACGATTGCCTCGCGGTCGGCAGGATCGAAATAAAAGTCCAAAAGCGAGTGGGACAGCGCCTCCTCTCGCGACTCATATCCGAATATGCGGGCGGCTGCATCATTGCAGTCGATAAGCCTGCCATCCAACATGCTTCGATAGACGCCCGCAAGGTTTCGCTCAAACAGCAGGCGGTAGCGTTCTTCGGACTCCCGCATCAATGCCTCTGCCCGTTTGTGCTCGGTAATATCAAAGCCGGTTGCCAGCACAGCCGGCTGACCCTGAAAGCGGGTTCGTGTTGCGGTGATATCGACCCAGCGCTCTTCCCCGCTCTTGGTCAGGATCTTGGTCTCGTATCGATTGAGGACCTGCTCGCGCTGGTGACGGGTTTCGGCCCGCCCGATTATGTCCTGGCGATAATCCGGATGGATGATGTCCTCAAAGTTCATCGACATCAATTCTTGACGAGTGTATCCGGTGATCGCCTCCGCGGCTGTGTTCAAATACGCGAAGGTCAAGCCGCTATAGATGCAGATACCTGCCGAAACCGTCTCGGTCAACGAGCGAAACAGTGACTCGCTCTCGCGTACTGCCTTCTCGGCCCGAGTGCGCTCGATAGCGATACTGGCCACGTGTGCGGCAATCTCGACGAAGGTCGTCTCGCTCGAGCTCGGACCACGAGACTCGCGAAAGTGTACCCCAAAGCTCCCGAGAGCGTCCCCATTTGAAGAGAAGATGGGCGTGGACCAGCAAGCTCGGAGTCCATGTTTTAAGGTCACTTCTGCTATGGCTTCGCAGAGAGGATCCGACGCGACGTCGGTTACGATGACCGGCTCGCGGCGATGGACGGCGGTGCCGCACGATCCCGCCCGCGGACCAATGACTGTTCCATTCAACGCACTCGTGTAGCTCGGCGGCAAGCTTCGACCGGCGCCAAATTGCAGGCTCTTGCCGCTGTCATCGACGAGCCAAACGGAACAGAGCGCCCCACTCGCCCGCTCTTCTACAAGCTGCGTCAGTCGATCGAGAACTTCCGAAAGCGGCGCACCGAGTGCCAGCATCTCCAGAACGCGATTCTGGCCCGACACCATCGCCTGCATCCGCTCGCGGTCCGTCACATCGCGGGCGATCCCCTGGATCCCGACCGGCCGGCCATCTTCGTATATCAAGCGGGTATTGGCTTCGATCATGGCCTTGCGCCCGTCTTTGGTGATGATCTCGCCACGAAAGACGCGTCTGCTCTCGACTGCGGGCTGGTTGGCGTCCAGGTCCAGTTCCTCATACTCTGCCGCTACTACCTGGTCCCGATTCATCTGCAACAACTCATCGCACGAGTAGCCAAGTATGCGTTCAGCAGCCTTATTGACCGACGTGAAGTTCCCGTCCTGATCGAGCGAAAAGATCATGTCGTTGGCGTTCTCAACCAGTTCCCTGTAGCGCCTCTCCAGTGCAGCCTCGCTTTGCAGCCGCGCCCGGATGATCTCGGTCTGCTGATGAACACGCCGTTTGAGCACTGCAACCCACACGACCACTGCGAGAACGACGGCAGCCATCAGCACCAATACCCACAGCGTTTGATCCAGCGTCCACCAGGAAGACTGTTGGAAAAGTAACAACGGTCGCGGTATCGATTGCCCTGGACAGAAGGAGAGAAGGGGAGATGCGGAGATGGGGAGAAGGGGAGAAGGGGAAATCGCGGCCGCCGGCAGCAACGCCCACAGGGTGCCCGCCGCCTTGTCGCCTATTGTGAATAGTCGCGAGATCTTCATCATCTGCTTGCGGCGTCCGACTCCACGGCCTGTTTGCAGGATTAATTGACGCCGATTGCGTTGATCGGTCATCCTTCGCTGCCCGCCGGCCTTCCCAGTTCGCGTTGATGGTTCGACAGGACTCGCACCAGGCTCGCGATTTCAGCCTCGAGGGTCGCTCCCGCTGCCGGAGCATGCAACAGGTTATGGTCTCGACCCATGGCCTCGAGCTTGCGCGCCGCTTCAACGGCGCCCGTCGCGCCAAAGTTGCCCACCGAACCCCTTATCGCGTGAGCGGCGCGCTCCAGGGCGCCGGCATCGCTGTTCGCTATGGCCTCGCGCACTTGCGCCACGAGGCGCGGACTATCACTCAAAAAGAGTTCCGCCACGGCCCTCAACAACGGCTCATCTCCGTCAAACCGGAGTAGCAGCTCCGAGGGGTCGTTCCATTCGCTGCCTTGACCTGTTGTATCCGGTTCGGGTTGCGCCCCGCTTCCCGAGACCAGGTCTTCAACGACTTCGAACAGACGCGCAGCCACGATCGGCTTTGGCAG
>JBGPFL010000828.1:0-3006 GCA_041483295.1 Blastocatellia bacterium
ACGAAGCTGTACCAGTTGATCACCGGATAGGCCGAGACCGCGGCGCGAAAGCGATTCGTTCGGCCAATCATCCAGCAAGTCAGAACGCCTCCTCCGCTGCCCCCGGTCACAAAGAGGTTGTCCGGGTCCACATAACCTTTGGCGATCACCGCGTCCACACCGGAGTTCAGGTCGTAGAAATCGTCACCGGGATACTTGTGATGGATCAGGTTGCCGAACTCGCCGCCGTAGCTGGTGCTGCCTCGCGGATTGGTATAAAGGACGACGTAGTCCTTCGCCGCCCAGATCTGTTTTTCAAGATCGAAGCGGTCTCCGTAGTTCGCGAACGGGCCGCCGTGGATCTCCAGGATCAGCGGGTACTTTTTGGCCGGATCGAAGTCGGGCGGCTTGATGATCCAGCCTTGAATCTTTCGATGATCGAGCGAGGACTCGTACCAGATCTCTTCGACCTCGCCGAGCTTCTTGTCGGCCAGCACGTCCGAATTCACGGCGGTGATGACCTTGGCCGCCGGGTTGGCGGATGTGCCGACGGCGAGGTCGACCGGGACGTTGGGCCGGCTGTAGGTGATCGCGAAGGCGCCGCCTGGACCTATCGCAAACGAGCCGCCCGAGTAGGCGAGGATACCGGAGCCGATGTTGTTAGTTATCTGCTTTACATTCCCCTTGAGGTCGCAGAAGCTGAGATTTGTGTTGCCGCGATCGTCTGATTGGAAATAGATGCCGCTGCCGTCAACGGCCCACCTTGGGCCGGCAACATCTCTGTCGAGGGCGCCGGTCACAACCCGCGAGCCGCTGCCATCGCGGTTCATCACGTACAATCGAGTCACCTGGTAGCCCTGATAGGCATCATCGAATCCGACATAGGCGATCAGCTTTCCATCAGGCGAAACCGCGGGTGAGGTATCCGGCCCTTTGCGATTCGTGAGCGCTCGCACCGCCCCGTCAGCCACTGAGAACTCGTATACCTCGGAGTCGAGCGGTTCGAGATCGTAGTCGGGCCTGCGATTTGTCGATACGATCAGATACTTGCTGTCGGGCGTCCAGACCGCGTCGCTTGCGCGGAAGCCCGGCCCGCCGTGATGGAAGTTGCCGCTCGATATCTGCCGTGGTGTGCCTCCTTCGGCAGGCAGGACGAATAGATGATAGAAGCCCGGTTTGAAGTAGCCCGCCCCGTTGAAGCGATAGACCAGCTTGTCTATCACAGCGGCGGGTTCGGCCCACTTGGCGCCGGGAGGGGCGGGGGGCATCGTCGCAATCTGCATAGGAGCCGCCGGCACGAGAGCGGTGAAGGAGATCTGCTTACCGTCGGGGGACCAGGCCAGCCCGCTTGGCGGACTCAACAGGTTCGTCAGCTTAGCCGTCTGACCTGTATCCATCCATCGGACGTAAATCTGAGGGGCGCCGTCGCGGCTGGACACGTAGATGACACGGTTCCCATCTGGCGACCACCTGGGAGAACTATCGTTGTAGTTGCCGGTCGTGAGCGGCCGATTGTCGCTGCCATCGAAGTTGATGATCCACAGATTCGAGTATCGGCCGTCGGTCATGATGTCGTTGAAGCCGCGGACGTAGATGATCTTCCGCCCATCGGGAGAGATCTGCGGCTCCGACACCGACTCGAGGTTAAAGATGTCGGACGCGGTGAGTCGATTCGATTTCTCCTCGGCCGCTGCAATTGAGACAGAGCAGACGACAAAGAGAAAGATCGCTATCGAGCGTCTCGAAGAGAATGAGTACATTGGTCACCTCCTGTCTTTCGTACCTGGTCGAGCACAGCACATTGGACGGATGACTGCGCAGGCTGCTCCAGCCAATGCCGCCCAGGCTCCTCACCTGTCGTAGAATCCGTTTTGCAATCGGAGTGTCACGAAATATGAAGTGGGCGCTTGAGCCTGTCAAGCGGAGGCCCGGGCAAACGGTGTGCGTAGAGTTTTCGCGCAATACTTAGCTCATCGTGCGCGTTAGGTTTCGCGCGATTGTAAGACCTTCGAGTCTCGTTCACCGCAGAGGCGCGGAGAACACAAAGGGGGCGCAGAGGACCTGGGATCGGATCTCTGCGCCCCCTCTGCGTCCTTTGCGCGTCTGTGGTGAAGCATGCCTAAAAGATCCTGTTGATTCTCAGCCCTCTGTATGTTACCTATAGCCTCCACAAACAGCGCTGTCTGATCTTAGGATTTCATGAAAACCCTTGTTCGCACCTTGCGTCTTCGCGACCTGACCCTGTTGATCATCGGACTCGTGATCGGCTCAGGCATCTTCCTGGTTCCCGGTCGAGTCCTGCGCGAAGTGCACGGTTCGATCGCGGTGTCGCTCCTGGTATGGCTCGCGGGCGGAGTGCTCTCGCTGCTCGGCGCGCTGACCTACGGCGAGCTGAGCGCTGCGCACCCGCGAGCCGGGGGCCTGTACGTCTACATTCGCGACTGCTTCGGCCGGTTGCCCGCGTTCCTGTTCGGCTGGACGCTGTTTGTCGCGATCAGTGGCGGATCGGTTGCCACCCTGGCCGCAGCCTTCAGCAACTATGTAGGCGAGTTCTATACGCTGAATGATTTCACCGCCATATTGGTCAGGATCGGCATGATTGCGGTAGTGACTGCGGTGAATGTGTGGGGCACGCGCAAGAGCTCCGACCTGCAGAATTGGACTACGGGGATCAAAGTGGGCGCGATCCTTCTGATGAGCGTGATACTGCTGTGGGGCGGCAATGGGTTTTCGGACGCGAGTTCAGCGGTGTGGCCCGAGCGAGTCGACGCTTCGCTTGCATCCGGCTTTGGCGTGGCGATGATCAGCGTGTTGTGGGCCTATGAGGGCTGGCAGTATGGCACCTACAGCGCGGGAGAGACGATCAACCCGCAGCGCAATTTCCCGCGAGCATTCCTTGTCGGCACGGCGGTGTTGATCGGCCTGTACATGCTTGCCAATGTGGCATATCTCGCCGCGCTTGGGCCAATCAAAGCTGCGGCGAGCGACCGCATAGCCTCTGCTTCGGTTTCAGCCATTGTGAATACG
>JBGPFL010000829.1:0-2995 GCA_041483295.1 Blastocatellia bacterium
CGATGATGAGTTCGACGAAGTGATCGGCCGCCACGTGATCGAACACGTCCGCGACCCGATGGCGGTTATGTGCGAGCTTCACCGCATCACTCGCGGAGGTGGAATAGTTAAGCTGGTAACGCCTCACTGGACTAATCCGGATTTCGCAACCGACCTGACCCATCGCAACCATTTGAACAGCTATTCGTTTCGGAACCTGACCGACGACCGCGCAGTCTTTCCTTTTTACACCGATGTGCGATTCATTCAGCGTAGAGCCCGGGTGACCGTGTTGAACCTCTGGAAGCTGACCGGGCTGGAGTTGTTGATCAACCTGGATCAACGCTTTCCTTCGATGAGATTCATCCGCAAGTTTTGGGAGCAGTATCTGAATGCGATCGCACGCGGAAAAGAGATTCACTTTGAGTTGGAGGTGGTGAAGCCCCGAACTTAAGCGGAATGCCTTCTTGAGAATCTGGGTGGGGGATGCGGTCGAGCGCGACAACGTGTAGAGACCGTTGAATGCTGAGATTGGCCGGGGGAAACAGGGCATGTCTCACACCTGTTGTATTATTGGGCGGCGCGGCTCCCGGCAAGGCGCCTTGGGCCTCATGAACATCGTGAGGCGAGGTGGAGAGACCGCCGATTCCCGGGGCCATCTAGATGCTTGAGCTGGAGGCAGAAGGCTCTCTAAGGTCAGGTTCCAAAACGGCGGGAACACGGCCGGCCGCTCGCCCGAGACAAACCGAACGCGTGGCGATTGGGTCTGCACCACCACAAGCCGCCAGGAAGGCAGAACATGCGAGAGTGGGTCTTTGTTACATCATCGCGGGCGAAACTCGTGGAGGCAGAAAGGATACTCGGGAGACGCCTGATCCAACACGATCTGGACCTTCCAGAAATCCAGGCTCTCGATCTCGAGACGGTCATTGCGGCGAAAGCTCAACTCGCGTACGACGCCCTTGGTCGCGTTCCGATAATTGTGGAGGATACGGGACTCTTCATTGAGTGCTGGAAAGGATTGCCCGGGGCTCTGATCCGCTGGTTTGAGGAGACCGTTGGCCCGGCGGGAATCTGCTCAATGCTGGAAGGCTTTGCGGATCGAAGTGCGCGCGCACAAACGATCGTTGCAGCGTACCACGGCTCTCTCGAGGTGTTCTCAGGCGAAGTGCGCGGGCAAATCGCTCACGCACCGAGGGGAGACCAGGGCTTCGGGTGGGATACGATCTTCATCCCGGACGGCGAGACCAGAACCTTCGCCGAGATGGTCTCAGAGGAGAAGGACCGACTCTCAATGCGAAGGAAGGCTTTTCTTGACTTTGCGCGTGCCGAGAGGAGGAACGCATGACCTTTGCTGTCAGATCGGTTTGATCTACCTGTTGAACTGGTTCGGCGAATAAGAACGAGGCGGCACCCGGCTGAGCCTGCACTCCCGCTCCGCTTGCGGTTGACGCCGTTGCGCACCTATCACTAAACTCGCTGCGCAGTTTCGGGATCGGACAGAAAGAACTTCAGGGGTGATAATGCTGACGGGAGAGTGCCTGGCCGGTCTCGGCCCCGACAATCTGCAATCCGCAATCTGCAATCTCACATCAACCGGGAGAGCGATCAAGTGTCAGGGATAAAGCGGCTCTTGCTTGCGGTTCTTGTTTTGAGCATCTCCAATGCTTTTGCCGCTCTGCCGCCCCAGGCTGCGGCAGTGAAGCAGAAGGGGAAGCAGCAGTCTTCCGGGCCCTCATGGGTCGACAAGACCCTCGCTTCGATGTCGCTCGACGAAAGAGTCGGGCAATTGATCATTCCTGCCGCTGTCGGCATGTTTATGAGCCAGGATGGCGACGCGTTTCAGCAGATCAAGCGAGACATTACTGAGTTTCACGTAGGGGGGTATCACCTGCTCGGCGACGTGAACGTTCTTCACGAACCCGCCGGCGTCGCTCTTCTGCTCAACCACCTGCAGGAACTGGCCCGAGTGCCTTTATGGGTAACCGCTGATTTTGAGGGAGGCGCCGGTCTGCGTTACCTCGGCGCCACTCGGCTTCCCCGGGCGATGGCTATGGGCGCCACAGGCAACGAGGAGCTTGTCTATCAAGCGGCTCGGGTCACGGCGGAAGAGGCCCGCGCCATCGGTGTTCATGTGAACTTCTACCCCGTAGCCGATGTGAACAACAACGCCCGCAACCCGATCATCAACATCCGCTCATTCGGCGGCGATCCGGAACTGGTGGCCCGCATGGCTCGCGCGTATATTCGCGGCTCGCAGTCAGCCGGCGTGATGGCGACGGCGAAACACTTTCCCGGCCATGGTGACACATCGACCGACTCGCACCTTGAACTCCCTTCGATCGACGTTGGTCGCGAGCGCCTCGACGCGATAGAACTTCCTCCGTTTCGCGCCGCCATCGAAGCGGGCGTCGGCGGAGTCATGAGCGCTCACATCGCACTGCCCCGCATAGAGACCGAAGGCCTGCCCGCTACTTTATCGTCAAAGATGCTGACCGGCGTGCTGCGCGGCGAGATGGGATTCAAAGGAGTCATTTTCACCGACGCCATGAACATGCGCGGAATCGCCGCCCACTATCCCGAAGGCGAGGCCGCGGTCCGCGCCGTAAAAGCCGGCGCCGACGTCATCCTTTATCCGCCCAACGTCGAAACGGCTTTCACCGCACTCAAGCGCGCGGTCGAATCGGGAGAGATCACCGAAGCTCGCATAGCCGAATCTGTTCGCCGCATACTGACGGCCAAGGCCGCGCTCGGCCTCGATAAGAGCCGGTTTGCGGACATCAACAAACTAGATCGCATACTTGGCAGCCTCGAGCACCAGCGCACGGCTCGGAAAGTCATCGAAAGTGCGATAACCCTGGTGCGCGACAAACGCAACGTTCTGCCGCTCAAATTGAGTCCCGACCAGACGGTTCTGTTCATCACAGCGGTTGATAACAGCGAGGGCTGGCGCGATGGATTTCCAGGTCACACGTTTCTATCCGGGCTGACCGAGCGGCATGCGAAAACAACCAGC
>JBGPFL010000830.1:0-2994 GCA_041483295.1 Blastocatellia bacterium
CATCCGCGAGCGACGGGCCATACCACGCATCCCCATCGAAGCCCCGTGTCAATTGGTCCTTTATTCTCTCAATCTCGTTCACGTGGCATCGCCTCGTCGGGGCACGTTCAGTGCGCGCGCCTTAGCCAGAACCTCGCGAGCGCATTTCGCCTAACGGCCATACTCTGAGCTCCTCTTCTCAACGATGGTCCTCAGGCCTGCAAGCAACCCATGCTCGACCTCGGATTCACTCAACACCGCCGCTTGTATCGAAGACCGTGAGAGAGCGTGCAACCAGGCTTGGGCCAATGCGCCGCCTCCTGTGACTACGACCGGGCCATCTCCGCTCAGTGTCCCTCGTGCCAAGAACGCGTCGAGATCGGCAGCGATGAAAACGCCGGCCAGAAAGGAAAGCCGCTGCTCGGGACTGCCATCGCACTTCTGCTCCAACAACCTCACGCAGAAGAGCGCACGCGACAGGCCCGAATTGCGTTCCTCCTGCATCCCGGCATCGACCCAATGGGCGTCTATCGCGGCGAGCCGTTCGTGTGGTACTGCGCTCGCCAGGATTGTCTGAGTCTGAGCGGTGTGAATGAGCTCGCCGGACAGAGTTGTCACACTGGATTGTATGCGCTGGCGTTCGTCGATTCGAATCGCCTTCCAATGCGACCCCAGGTTCAACAGGGTCGTCGGCCCTTTCAGCAAACCGCATCCCATCAAGCCAACGCACAGAGTCTCTTCGCCCCGCATCACGTCAGTGTTGTTGATTGTGTCCAGGGCGCTGCGCATCGGGCCGGTCCGAACTCCTGGAACCAGGTAGACCGGGAATTCGGTAATGTCAGAGAACGAGTGTCGCTCGACTGATCCAGCGAGGTCTTCGAGGCCGGCGGGCGCTTCGATGTGCGCGACTTCAGCGAGGCCGAGCGACGAAGTGATCATACCCGCGGCAGCCACGTACGATGGAGGCGGAGCGCCTGCCCTGACCTTTGCGATCAGATCTTTCAGTGCAGCGCGCAATCGCGTTGCCGATCCGTCACGAGCCGTATCGCGCACGCCAACTTGAGTCTGGGCCCGGGCAAGCACCTCATCGTCCGACACAAGCCACGCGCGCGCGTTGGTCGTTCCGACGTCTATGTACACTACGCTCTTGTCTCCGGTCTCCCTCACTCTCATCACTCCAGCGAATCTCCCCGCGTCTCAGAAGTCGACCTACCGGGCGCCTCTACAGATGGAAAGCTGGGGCTCGAACTCCGAGGATCAGAGCTTCCAGGGTTTCCTGTAAGGCTTCGACAGCCACTGATTGGCTTCCCTGTCGCCGATGAACTCTTCCTTCTCCGAGTCCCATCTCAGAGACCTTCCAAGCCTCGTCGAGATGTTCCCAATGTGGCACATCGTCGCAGTGAGGTGTCCTTCTTCGACGTCGGCGTTGGGCTTGTTGCGGCTCTTCACGCAGTCGAGGAAGTTGCGAACGTGAGTGTCTTCCTGGTTCGAGCCCGGGTCTTCAATAGGCGCCATCTCGGCCTTCTCGTTCCTGCCGTCTCGACCTTTCCACACTTCTGGGGTCACTTTGAATCCGGCTCGCGACAGTTGCAACGTTCCCTTTGTGCCGTGAAACTCGATGGGCGGCGCGTCGCGACCTTTGTTGACCTCGCTGATCGACCAGGTCACAACGCAACCGGGAAAGTTGAAGATGACCTCCTGCACATCGGGTGTCTGTCCGCCGTCTTTGATGGCGTAGCGGCCGCCGAAGCCTGCAACGGCCTGCGGCGCCTTTGCATTAAGCGCCCACCTCGCGATGTCGAGGTCGTGCGCGCCGAAGTTCGTCATCTGCCCGCCGGAGTAATCCCAGAACCAACGAAAATGATAGATGCAGCGAAACGGATCGAAGGCGACGGATGGCGCCGGACCGAGCCACATATCCCAATCGAGATCGGCAGGCAGCCCTTTCTTGATCTCTCGTGGAACGAAGCCGGGCATCGCGTTGCGGGCGCTGCCGGCGGTTATCTTGTGCACTTCGCCGATCATTCCGTCCCGAATGAGCTTCACGGCTCGCTCGTAGTGCGGGCCCGAGCGTTGCTGGCTGCCTGTCTGCACGACTCGCTTATGCTTGCGAGCTTCGTTGACCATGATGCGGCCTTCTTGAATGGCGAGGGTCAGCGGCTTTTCGACGTAGACGTCTTTGCCGGCGCGGCAGGCCATAACGGTTTGAAGAGCGTGCCAGTGGTCGGGTGTTGCGATGAGAACGGCATCGATGTCTTTGCGATCGAGCAACTGGCGAAAGTCTTTATGGGCGGCGGGCCTTCCACCAGCGGTCTCGACGGCGCGTTTCGTGAAAGGCTCGTACACGTCGCAGACAGCGACCGGGTTCACGTCGGGTTGCTTGAGGAAGCGCTTGAGTTGGTCCGTTCCTCGTCCTCCGCAGCCAATGACGCCGAGGTTGACGCGGTCGTTGGCGCCTAAGACTCGCATGTTGCCAAGCGCGGTGCTGATCCCTACAGCGGCAGTTGCTTTGGTGAAATCTCTTCGGGTGATTCTATTCATGGTGACCTCTTTTTGAGTTTGAAGCCCGGCACCAGGGCGCGAGTCAAAAACCCGAGGGCCGCGGAGGCTCCTGAAACGAGCCAGCGGATACCCTTATAATCCGATAGCGGCGATATGTCAATGGGAGGCAATGATACGGGCTGAGCAGGCCGATGCAATTGGGAACTGCAGTTGGTGGATCGTTCATACTCAGCCTAAACGAGAGCAAGCAACGGGCTCCGGCGAATCCCACCAACTCAGACACAGCCTCTCCGTCGGTGGGATTTAGGTCTCGAATTTGATCACACGCGCGAAGTGGGTCGGTGTCCCGGCGGCTTTTCCGATCAAACTCAGAGGTGTAACATAAGGCCGGCCGCAAAGAGTTCGTCATTGGTCACTTGTCATTTGTCACTTGTCATTTGCCACTGGTTCCACGGTTAGTGACCAGTCAAAGAGAATGGCGAATGACAAGTGACCAATGACAATTCAGGGGAG
>JBGPFL010000831.1:0-2994 GCA_041483295.1 Blastocatellia bacterium
CCGGTATGATACTGTCGAAGGTTGCGGGTTATTCCTATGTCGTGGCCGTGCTGAAGGGATCACCGGCGGAACAGGCCGGCATTCGCGATGGCGATTTCATCGAGTATCTGGGCAAGCTGCCATCGCGCGATCTGAGTCTGTTCGACATTCAGCAACTCCTCTCGGGACAGGCGGGGACACCAGTTGAAGTTCGAATCATGCACCAGGGACAGTCTCGAAAGGTGTCGATTACCCGTGCCAGGATCACTCAACCAGCCATTGAGTCACGCGTTGAAGAGCCGGGAATCGGCTACATAAAGGTCACCACCCTGGCCGAGGGAAAAGCTGCCGAGGTGAGGACGCTGTTGAGCGAGATGACCTCGAAGGGGGCGCAGAAGATACTGCTCGACCTGCGCGGGTCTGCAAACGGTGACATCAAGGAAGGCGTTGCGCTGGCCAACCTCTTCGTCGGTTCCGGGACCCTGGCGAAGGTGGTCGGGAAGGGCGGCAAAGAGGCTCAGTCTTTCGACGCCGATTCGAAGAAGGTCGTATTCAACGGACCGCTTGCGGTAATCATAGACAGAAGCACGGCAGGAGCTGCCGAGATAGTCGCCGCCGCTGTTCGTGATAACAAGCGCGGCGAAGTGGTCGGCGAGCGAACATTCGGAGCGGGGTCTGAACAGCAATCGTTTCCGCTATCGGATGGGGGCGCCCTGCTGATCACCACTGCCAAGTATGCGCCCAACTCGGGCAAGCCTTTTATGGAAGAGCCGGTTCACCCCACAGTTAAGGTCGATCGTCCGACTGAAAGTGAGGTCGTGCTGCCGGCGGGTGACGACGAAGAAGAACCGGCCGACGAAACAAAGCCCGAGCAGCCTCAGGTCACAACCCCAAAGGCCGAACCACCTCCTGAGGATGTCCAACTCAAAAAGGCCGTCGAGATCCTCAAGCAAGCCAGCGCGAAAGGCGAAGCTGTCCAGAAGCGCGCCAATACCAGCATAAGGCTTACGCGACGATCGGCATTCGAGATGGGACTCTCAACCTAGTGCTGAGTACTGAGTTATTGCGGGCAGGAACTCAGTAGTCATCCCTTCAACATATTTTTCATTACAAACCACACGTTTGCGGGTCGCTCGGCCAGCCTCCGCATAAAGTAAGGATACCAGTAGCGCCCGTAGGGGACGTAAACTCGCACGCGATAACCTTCGGCCACCAGCTTCTCCTGAAGATCGCGCCTCACACCGAACAGCATCTGAAACTCATACTTATCCGTGGGGATTCCGCGCCCTGCTGCAAATTCCTTTGTGGCCGCGATCATTTTCTCATCATGAGTGGCGATGCCATGGTAAATGCCCGAGCCAAGCAGCCTTCTCATCAGCCGCACATAATTCCTATCAGTGTCCGCCTTGCGGGTGAACGCCACTGAAGACGGCTCGTCATAAGCCCCCTTACACAACCTGATCCTCGCCCCAATGCAAAGCAGTTCGTCTACGTCCTTCTCGCTGCGGCGGAGGTAAGACTGAATCACAATTCCGACGTTCTCAAAGTCGAGCCTCAAGCGCTTGAATACTTCGAGGGTGCTGTCCGTTTTGGTTGAGTCCTCCATATCGATACGTACGAAGTTCTGGTGTGATGCCGCCGCTTCGACGATCGCGCGGGTGTTCTCAAGACAGAGATCGGCACTGATGTTGAGTCCCAGCTGGCTGAGTTTCACTGAAACATTTGAGTCAAGCAGGTTCTCACTGATGCTGTGCACGACACGCAAATATTCGCGCACCTCTTCGCGGGCCTCGACCTCGGAGGCGATGGACTCACCCAGATGGTCGAAGGAAGCGGTTATTCTCTTCCGGTTCAGTTCGCGAATGGCCTGGCTCGCGTCCGCGAGATTCTCACCGGCTACGAAGCGGCGGGTGACGTTGTTAAACGACTTAAACCTGGTGAGGAAGTTCTTGACACCTTCGCTTGTGGACAGATAGAGAAGACCTGATTTGATCGGCATTGTCTCTTTTTTTCTTCTGAGCTCAAGTCATGCGGCGCACCGCAAGAGACAGGAGAGGATAGACTACTTAAACCTGCTAAATCAACCGGAGCGACAAAGGGAATTGCGAAATGCGAAATGCGAAATTCGCATTTCAAAATTCGCATTTCTCTTTGGCATACACTATGATGGCGGCATGCGAGACAACGGTGCGTTCGACGACGACGTGATAGATATCAAACAGCCACGGAGACGGAGACGGAAGTGGCTTCCCTACGTGCTCGGGGGCGTTCTTGTCGCGCCCCTCCTGTTTGGAAGGGGATTGCTGGAGTTCTATATTGACGCGCTCTGGTTCTCATCTCTCGGATATGCCGACGTCTACTGGTATAAGTTTCGTCTTGGAGCCGCGCTCTTCATAGTCTTCCTGGTCGTGACTTTTCTGATAACGCGGCTTCCCTTCCTCCTGTTGAACCGGCTGCTGCCACAACTGACCGAGCGCTCGCGCCTGCGCATGACCTCGGTCGAAGACTTGAAAGAAGTGAACTTCCTGCCGGTTGTATACCGGCCGGGAGTCTGGGTGCTCTCTGTGGCGGTGGCGCTGATGTCTGCAGCCAGCATGAGCGCGGCCTGGCCCGAGTTCGCCCAGTACCTCAACGCGGTTGACGGCGGAGTGACCGATCCGATCTTTCATCGGGACGTCAGTTTCTATCTGTTCAAGCTTCCCGTGCTCGACCTCGTTTCAAGCTGGCTCGTAACAACCTTCCTGATCCTGTTTGCAGTAGTGACCGGTGTGTCGCTCTATACCTGGTACATCGAGAAGTCGCAGGGATTTGGAACCGCCCAGACGCGCCGCCGAGCGACTTCAGCAGTGAGCGCTGCTGCGGCTGCGCTTGCGCTGGTGCTCGCTGGCAGTCCCTACATCGGGCGATTCGATCTCTTACAGTCGCGCCAGGATCTCTTCGCCGGAGTCAGCTACACAGATGCCAATGTGCGGCTGCCGGCGCTGGATATTCTAGCAATCGCCCTGCTCGTAGCCG
>JBGPFL010000832.1:0-2972 GCA_041483295.1 Blastocatellia bacterium
ACGTGCCTAACGTGTTGAATATGGTTTCAGACGATGGGGGCCGGACTCTGCGCCCGCTGGGAGAGAGAGCGAAGCACGTCGACAACCACGCGATATGGATCGACCCGAGAAACACCAATTACTATCTGGTCGGCTGCGACGGCGGAGTCTACGAGAGCTTCGACCGAGGGGCAACCTGGGCGTTCAAGAGCAACCTGCCGATAACCCAGTTCTACGATGTGGCTCTCGACAACGCCGCACCGTTCTACAACATCTATGGCGGCACCCAGGACAACTACAGCATGGGCGGACCTTCTCGCACGCGCAGCTCTTCGGGGATAACCAATGCGGACTGGTTCGTCACGCAGGGCGGAGACGGGTTCAGGTCTCAGATCGACCAGGAGGACCCGAACATCATTTACGCCGAATCGCAGTATGGCGGCCTGGTGCGATTCGATAAGAAGAGCGGGCAGCGAATGGGTATTCAGCCCCGAGAAGGCCAGGGCGAACAGCCTTTGCGTTACAACTGGGACTCGCCGTTCATCCTCAGCCCGCACTCACACACGCGGCTCTATTTTGCGGCCAACAAGCTGTTCCGCAGCGACGATCGGGGCGACAGTTGGAAGCTGGTCAGCGGAGAGCTTTCGCGAGCGATCGATCGCGACAAGCTTCCGGTGATGGGCAAGATGTGGGGCGTCGACGCCGTAGCGAAGCATGCGTCGACTTCATTCTATGGCAACGCAACCGCGCTCGCCGAGTCGCCCAAAAAAGAGGGCGTGATCTATGTCGGCAGCGACGACGGCTTGATCCAGGTGACCGAAGACGGCGGCAGGAACTGGCGCAAGATCGACAAGTTCCCCGACGTGCCCGAAATGACTTACGTCAGCCGCATCATCGCATCGAACCA
This sequence comes from Blastocatellia bacterium, assembly GCA_041483295.1. GTDB lineage: Bacteria > Acidobacteriota > Blastocatellia > UBA7656 > UBA7656 > DASYSA01. The sequence continues at coordinate 887 of JBGPFL010000832.1, forward strand.
CGACGCGAACACTGTCTATGCTGCGTTCGACAATCACAAGAACGCCGACTTCAAGCCTTACCTGATGAAGAGCACCGATGCGGGAAAGAGCTGGACTTCAATCAAAGCGAACCTGCCGGCTAACGGGCCGGTGCTCGCGATTGCCGAAGACCACGTCGATGCCGATCTCCTGTTTGTGGGAACTGAGTTCGGACTCTTCTTCTCGGTCGACTGCGGGCAGAAATGGGTGCAGCTCAAAGGCGGCCTTCCAACGATCGCGGTGCGTGATCTGGCGATTCAGAAGCGCGAGAACGATCTGGTGGCTGCGACCTTCGGGCGCGGCTTCTACGTGCTGGACAACTACGCGCCGCTCAGGTCGATCAAGCCTGATCTGCTTGCTGCCGAGGCTCATCTATTCGAAGTCAAAGACGCCTTGCTCTACATTCAGTCGCAACCGCTCGGGGGGCGGGGCAAGAGCTTTCAAGGGGAGTCTTTCTACACGGCGGAAAATCCGCCGTTCGGAGCCACCCTCACGTACTATTTGAAGGAGGCGCTGAAGACCAGGAAGCAACAGCGGCAGGAGGCCGAGAAAGAGGCCGAGAAGAAGAATCAGGCAGTAGCTCTGCCGAGCCGCGACGATCTCAGGGCCGAAGAAGAGGAAGAGCCTCCGGGTATCGTATTGACTGTTTCGGATTCGGCCGGCCGCGTAATTCGAAGGCTCAATGGTCCGATGTCGACGGGCATCAACCGCTTGACCTGGGACCTTCGCTATCCGGCGTCTACGCTGCCGGCGCAGCGGCCGGCGGATCCCGTCGAAGAGATCTTTAACGAGGGCGGTCCCTCGGGTCCGCTGGTCATGCCGGGCAGGTTCACCGTCACGCTTGCCAGAAAGGTAAACGGGGTGGTGACTCCGCTCGGCAAGCCTCAGCAGTTCTCCGTCATCGTTGAAGGCACGGAGTCGTTGCCGGCTGCCGACCGCGCAGCGCTGGTCGAGTTCCAACGGAAGGTCGCCCGCTTGCAACGCGCAGTCAGCGGCGCGCTCGAAGCAGCGAACAGCTTGAAGACGCGATTGGGAGCGATCAAACGCGCGCTCCAGGAGACTCCGGCTGCCGACACCAAACTGACAACCGAAGCAATATCGCTGGATCGCCGGACAAACGAGATACTTCGAGCCTTGCGAGGCGACAACGTGTTGAGGGCTCGCAATGAGAACGTGCCGACTTCGATCAACGAACGCGTCTCAAGCATTGTTGGCGAGCAGCGGATGTCCACGTCGCATCCGACGCAGACTCAGGTAGACGACTACAATGCGGCGGCGCAGGAGTTCCAGCAGGCGCTTGGGAGCTTGCGGTCATTGATCGAAGGGGACCTTGCGAAGCTTGAGAAGGCCATGGAAGCAGCGGGCGCGCCGTGGACGCCCGGACGCCTTCCCGAGTGGAAGGACAATTGAGAGTTTGAGATTTCCGCCCAACGGCCTTGACCGCCACGCAGTCACAGACGTACAGTGACCCTGTACATATCAAAGGTGGTGAGTATTCCATGGCCATTCAAACAACCTACACAAAAGCCCGAGCCAATCTCGCCAGACTCTGCAGCCAGGTCGCAGAGAATAGAGAGGTTGTAATAATCAACCGAAGAGGCAATCAAGACGTCGCGTTGGTTGCCGCCGACGAACTCGCAGGCCTGATAGAAACCGCCCACTTGCTGAGGTCGCCCAGGAATGCACAGCGCCTTTTGGCCGCCCTCGATCGGGCAAGATCGAGGAAGGGCAGGCCCCAAAGCATAGCGAGACTACGGCGGGAGACAGGGCTTGACGAAGAAGACTAAGGGTCGTAGCGGCAACAAGAGTGAACGCGATGCTGTTTTCCATCCGCAATTTCGCGAAGACTTGACGTGGTGGGTGAACACAGATCGCAAGGTCGCGCTAAGATCATTCGATCTGATCGAAGCCATAATGTCAGACCCGTTCTCTGGAATAGGCAAGCCCGAGCCCTTGAAGCATCTCGCATCAGGCGCCTGGTCGAGGCGGCTAACCCAGGAACATCGAATTGTGTATCTGGTTTCTGAAGATCGAATCGATTTCCTCCAGTGCCGATACCACTACTGA
>JBGPFL010000833.1:0-2951 GCA_041483295.1 Blastocatellia bacterium
AATTTCGCATTTCGAACTTCCGTTTGGGGGGGGCTTAATGAGCGAAGGTATTCTGCTTTTTGTTGAACAGCTAGACGGGGCTCTCAATCGCACCTCTTTAGAAGCCCTGGTCGCCGCACAGCGTATAGCCGCGGAAACCGGCGATAAGATATGCGCCGTTGTGCTTGGCAAAGGGGTGTCGGAAGTCGCGGCGGAAGTTGCGAGCAAGAAGCTCGACACCGTCTACACCGTGGAGGACGACAAGCTCGCTGAATACACTCCGGATGGCTACGTGGGCGCCTTGCGACAGGTGGTGGAAAAGCTGAACCCGAAGCTGGCCGTCTTCAGCCATACATACCGCGTTCGCGACTTCGCGCCGAGGCTTGTCGCGGCGCTCGGCAAGAGCTTCGTGACCGACTGTATTGGCCTTCGAGTCGATTCGGGTCAGGTCATATTCAGCCGCCAGATCTTCCAGGGAAAGATCACTACTGACGTGCGCGTCACCGCCTCAGCGCCGGTATTCGCTTCGTTTCAAGTCGGCTCTTACAGAGCAGACCTGGCCGAAGCCTCGGCGTCGCCCGCTCGCGTCGAATCACTGGCGGTTGATATGTCGGCGGTCGATATTCGCACTCAGTCCGAAGAGAAGTTCCAGGAGGCAAAGCAGGCGGTCGACCTGACTCAGGCGCCGCTGATCGTCGCGGTTGGCCGCGGGATCAAGAGCCAGGATAACCTGCCCCTGGTTCAGGAACTCGCGACCGCCCTGGGCGCTGAGCTGGCAGCATCGCGGCCGATATGTGATAACGAGTGGCTGCCGATGGATCGCCAGATAGGGAGCTCCGGCCAGACCGTCGCGCCCAAGCTGTACCTTGCAGTCGGCATCTCGGGGGCCATTCAGCACGTGGTCGGAATGAAGAACGCGCAGACGATCGTCGCGATCAATAAGGACCCCGAAGCGCCTATCTTCGACATCGCCGACTATGGCATTGTGGGCGACCTCTTCGAGATCGTGCCGGCGCTGACGGCTGAAATCAAGAAGATCAAGAGCGAATGAATTGCGGATTGCGGAATGCGGATTGCGGATTAAGTTTGCACGCGCCAATCCAAAATCTTTGGTCCGTAATCCGCAATCCGCAATCCGCAATCCGCAATTCTTTGGGGTGCTATGACCGTCGAAAGAGAAATGCTGGAGATGGACGTCCTGCTGGTGGGAGCGGGACCGGCCAATCTATCGTGTGCGCTCCACCTTTCAAAACTGGTCGCCGCGCACAACGAGCGAGCCGGGCAGCCGGGCGGCAAGCCTCTCGGGGAAGTAAACATCGCGGTTATCGAGAAGGCCTCTGAAATCGGCGCACACCAACTGTCCGGCGCGGTCCTCGACCCCATCAGTCTTCGAGAGCTGCTCCCCGATTTTGAGCGCGACGCTCCGTTCGAGGCGCCTGTCGGCGACGAACAGGTTTACTACTTGACGGAGCGCGGCAAGCTGGGCGCCCCAATAATCCCTCCGCCTCTGCGCAACCACGGCAACTTCGTCGTCTCGATTAACAAACTCGTACGATGGCTGGCCGAGAAGTGCGAAGCCGCGGGCGTGAACATCTTTCCGGAGTTTCCCGGATGCGAGATGCTTTACGAAGGCAACGCGGTTATCGGCGTCCGCACCGGCGACAAAGGCATAGACAAGAATGGAGAACCGAAGGGCAACTTTGAGCCTGGAGTCGACATAGTCGCGAAGGTCACGGTGCTTGGGGAAGGAGTTCGGGGATCACTGGCCAAGCAATTGGTCGGCCGGTTGAAGCTCGACGCGGAAAGCGATCCGCAAGTCTACTCGGTCGGAATCAAGGAACTGTGGGAGATGCCCGACGACCGCTTCGCGCCAGGTTCAGTCATCCATACGATGGGATGGCCTCTCGATTCACACACCTTCGGAGGGTCGTGGGTCTACGGGATGCAGGGCCGCATTATCGACATTGGGCTTGCAGTGGGACTCGACTACCGCGATCCCAGGATCGATCCGCAACACGAGTTTCAGAAGTTCAAGACTCACCCGCTGATCAGTGAGTTGCTGAAGGATGGAAAGCTCGCGCGCTATGGCGCCAAGGCCATGCCCGTTGGCGGCTGGTATACCATGCCGCGTATGACCGCGGATGGGGTGATGATGATCGGCGATTCGGCTGGGATGCTCAACGGCGAACGCCTCAAGGGAATTCATATAGCGATAAAGGCCGGCATGCTTGCAGCCGAAACGATTCTGGACTCGTTGATCTCGGGCGATCACTCGCATGCCAGACTCGCCGCGTTCGACAAGAACGTGAAGGAGAGTTACGTCGGCCGCGAGCTATACAAGGCGAGGAACTTTCACCAGGCGTTCGACCGCGGCCGAATGGCCGGGCTAATGATCGCGGGAGTGTCGACGATGACCGGCGGTCGTTTCCCATCGAGGCTTAGCATCAAGGCCGGCCACGAGCACATGCAGAAGCTCGAGACCCTTGACGGGGCAGGGAAGAGTGATCGCTATAGCGATCTCAAGTACGACGACAAGCTGACCTTCGCCAAACTGACGGATGTCTACTATTCCAGTACTCAACATAATGAGGACCAGCCCTGCCATCTAAAGGTTCTGGACACCAATATCTGTGTCGACCAGTGCACTCGGGAGTATGGCAACCCATGCCAGAATTTCTGCCCGGCCAGTGTCTATGAGATGGTGGACGACGGAAAGGGGAATCGCCGGCTTCAGATCAACTCTTCGAACTGTGTCCACTGCAAGACCTGCGACATAATGGATCCGTACCAGATCATCAACTGGGTGCCCCCGGAAGGCGGCGGCGGTCCTAATTACCGTAATATGTAAGCCGGTCCGGGTTGCTTCCCGATTAGTGGAATCGTGCGCAGCGGGCAGGGTGTTGAGTTGCGAGAACGTGTACGGGGGGGCCTCCGTGCCCGCCCCTGGGTCAAGAACCATGCACTGATCAGGG
>JBGPFL010000834.1:0-2950 GCA_041483295.1 Blastocatellia bacterium
ACCGCCCTGGAAACGTGTCTACTGGATGGAAAAATCGGCTAACGTCTTCTTCACTCATAAGCCACATATCGGGGCCGGGCTGGACTGTGTTGCCTGTCACGGCCAGGTCGGGCAGATGCATCGTATGCGGCGAGAGGTGGACCAAACGATGGGTTGGTGCATAGACTGTCACCGCAAGAAGGGCGCAAGCGTGGATTGCTACATCTGTCATCGATGACGAAATGACGAATGGTGAAAACGTTAGAACCGAGGGTTCGACATTCACCGTGAGAGAAACAGCCAAGATGAAACGGCGCAACTTTATAGTCCTGACCAGTCTGGGCGCTGCGAGCGCATCCGTCCTCGGTGCGTGTGGTCATCCGGAAGAGAAACTGATTCCCGCGCTCATCCCTGACGAAGAGTACATACCCGGCATCGACTACTCTAAGGCAACCGTCTGCGGCATGTGCCCCGCGGGCTGTGGCATCACCGTTCGAACACGAGAGCACAAGGCAAACAAAATTGAGGGCAACCCTCTCCACCCCGTCAACCAGGGCGCTCTGTGCGCTCGGGGTCAGGCCGGACTTCAGGTGCTCTACAATCCCGACCGCATCAGGTCCCCTTTGAGACGAAAGGGGAATCGAGGACAGCAACCTGAGTTCGAAGAGATTAGCTGGGACGAGGCGATAAGCACCCTAGCCTCGAAGCTGCGCGAAATCAAAGCGCAGAACCGGGCCGCTTCGGTTATCTATGCATCCGGCGACGCCAGAGGCGTTACGGGTCTGGCGGCGGAATCGCTGATGTCCGCATACGGAGCGACCTCGCTTCTTGACGGAGAGATGTTCAACGAACAATGGACCCTGTCCGGTTACGAAGCCGCTTACCAGAGCCGGAGAATTCCTGCCTTCGACATCGGCCACGCCAGATACTTACTCTCATTCGGTGCTCGCTTCCTGGAGACGTGGCATTCACCGGTGATGTACTCGCTCGCCTATGGCGAATTTCGTCGCGCGCCGGCACGCGGCAAGTTGGTCCAGATCGAACCCCGAATGTCGCTCACGGGAGCGAGCGCCGACGAGTGGCTTCCCGCGAAGGTCGGCACCGAGGGTCTGGTAGCGCTCGGCATAGCTCAGGTCATAGTTCGCGAAGGCCTGATGAAGAGTTCACCTCTGCCCGCGCACGTGCCGGATATGAACTCCTCTCAGGTTGGGAGCGACAGCAAGGACACCACATCTCCCGAAGGGAAGCTCGAACGTTATGCGCCTGAGGCGACCGCCGAGCAAACGGGAATCCCCGCTCAAACGATAATCCGGATCGCCCGCGAGTTCGCGGCATTACAGCCCGCGCTGGCGATCGGCTGGGGATCGACGCTTATTCAGCCGGGAACAGACGCCGAGGTGAGCCTCAAGAACCTGAAGGCGATCCACTTCCTGAACGAGCTTGTTGGCAACCGGGATAAACCCGGAGGGGTGCTTTTCGAAGCAGGCCCTGCGCTTGACCCATTCGCCAAATGGCGTGCTCCCAAACGGGCGGCCTGGCAACCGATTACCAGGAAGGCCTTGAGCGGCGGCCAAATCAACGCACTTCTGGTCCATAACCTGAACCTGGCCTACTCTTCACCCTGGACAGCGGAAATCCTCAAGAGCATACCGCTGATCGTCAGCTTCTCCTCTTTCATGGATGAGACCGCCCAGTTAGCAGACCTGATCCTCCCCGATCACAGCTTCCTCGAAAGTTGGGATCTCAGACCAACTTCTGCGTTAAAGGGTGGGCCGGCGGTCGGTCTCATGCAGCCGGTGGTTAAGCCTGAGTTCAACACGCGCCCGACAGCAGATGTCCTGATTGAAGTCGGCAAGCAACTTGAGATTCAGCTAAAGCTTGGATCGGCCGAAGATATGACCAGGCAGGCTGCTGCCGAACTGGCGAAAGCCCGTGGCTCGATCACTGTCGACATACCCGAGGATTTCTGGACAGCTTTCGCTGAACGAGGTGTTTGGATCGGCGAGGCGCAACCAGGCAGAGGGACTGAGATTGGAACTGGTTCGAGCGAGGTTATGGCAGAACTTGACGGCCTCCTCTCAAAGCAGAAAAGCGAGGGCGACTTTCCACTTGAGCTGCTGGCGTACGAGCACGCGACGCTCGGCCTGGGAGAGCACGCCAACCTCCCCTGGCTTCAGGAACTGCCGGACCCAATGACCTCCGTCATGTGGGGAAGCTGGGTTGAGATCAATCCGAAGACTGCGGGATCCCTGGGCATCGCCGATGGGGACATGGTCGAAGTGCACACCTCCGAAGGAACGGTCAGGGCGCCGGCGGTGCTGTATCCCCCGATTCGCCCGGAGGTGATAGCAATGCCGTACGGACAAGGGCACGAAGCTTTCGGCCGCTATGCTGGAAAGAGAGGCGTGAACGCGGCCTCGCTCAATCCGCTCCCTGCGAGTTCGACGGCGGGAGCCCTGGCAATCCGAGCCCGAGTCTCGAGAGTCAGCGATGAGAGCCAACTGATTCGGTTCGGCACGTCGCTTCCCGAGCGGCCGGAGATAAAGAGATGAGTGAAACGACAACCGAAGCAGAGGCAAAACAGACTCAAAAACCGCAGTGGGGCATGGTAATCGACCTCGACCGCTGCACCGGCTGCGAAGCCTGTGTAGTCGCTTGTCACGCCGAGAACAACATACGCATTGCCGGTCCTGAAGAATCCGCGCGCAGCCGATCCATCAATTGGATTCGCGTCGAACGATATTTTGAGGGCGAGTTTCCCGACGTTCGAGTCCGCTTCATGCCGGTGCTGTGCCAGCAGTGCGACGAGGCTCCCTGCGAGCCGGTGTGCCCGGTATACGCGACCTATCACACCGAGGAGGGTTTGAATGCGCAGGTGTACAACCGCTGCGTCGGGACGCGCTACTGCGCCAACAACTGTCCCTACACCGTGCGCTTCTTCAACTTCTTCGACCCGGTCTGGCCGGAGCCC
>JBGPFL010000835.1:0-2949 GCA_041483295.1 Blastocatellia bacterium
CAACGATCTGCCGTTCTTTGGGGAGGTCGACTTCCTCGGCTTTGACGGCCAGGGTCGGCCCCTGTTCGGCGTTCGCGAGTCGTCCAACGGCTCGGGCGACGTCTACGCCGGAACCAAGTTCAGCCTCATCGATCCGAATAAGCACTGGTTCAGCCTGGCACTGGGCGGCTACCTGAAGATACCCATCTCTCGTGATTCACACGAGCTGGCTCGCGGGCGCACGAGCGGTGAGTACGAGGGAGGCCCCTTCCTGGTATTCGGCCAGGAGAGCAAGGGCAAGCGCTTCCGCCTCTACGAAGACCTTCGCTACATCAAGACCGGCGATCCCGAAAAGAACGACCGCAAGATCCTGGACATCCAGGACAAGTTCCTGCTCAACGTCGGCATGTCGGTGGCGATCAACAAGCACGCCGAGTGGGTCACAGAGCTGCTTCATACCCAGTACGTGGGTGGGCGGACACCAAGTCTGATTGAAAAGGATCCCTGGGAGTTGAATCTCGGACTGCGGTTCTTCGTCAAGAACGGCGCGATCTCTTTCGGGGGCGCATACAGACGGCTGCTGAATGCCGAGGGCGACGTGACGCTCCCGGTTGCAAGGGTGATCGGGTCCGCGGCTCCGTTCTTCCGCGTGCCGATCTTCGACTTCCCCCCGCAGACATTCGCGCGTGTCGGCGACGCAAATGGCTTCGTCGGCTACCTAAGCATTGGCGGCCGCAAGAGCTGTCCGCCGCCTCCGGCGCCCAGTTGCGTTGTGAGCTCTTCTGCCAGCGCTCTGAATCGCGGGGAGCGATTGACTCTGACCAGCAAGCCCACGACTCCAGGCTACGCTGAAGGCAAGGTGAGCTACGAGTATCGCTGGGAGGTCAAGGATGCTCAAGGGCGCCCGGTGACGGTTAGCGGCAGCGGAGCTTCGGTGGAAGTGGCGACCGGCCAGCTTCCATGCGGCACCTATACCGTGACCGCTGGCGTTAGCGCCAGCGTTCCGATGGTTGATTGTCCGAGCGATTGCGTGACGACCGGGCAGACCACTTGCGCGGCTTCGTTCGAGATTACCGAACCGCCGTGCCCGACCGTCTCTTGTGACGTAAACGGCTCCCCGAGCCCGGTCGAGGCAGGTGGGCGCGTCTCGTTCCGAGCAACTGGAGCAGGTGGTGGGAACCTTACCTACACCTGGTCGGCAACTGGCGGACAACTTTCATCGACGACCGGGGCCGAGGTTTCGCTCGATACCACGGGCGCGAGTGCGGGCACGATCACTGTCACGGTGAGTGTGGCGACCGATCGTAGTCGTTGCGACCAGCCGTGTCCGGGCGGGAGTTGCTCGACGTCGATTACAGTTACCAAGGGGCCACCTCCGCCACCGGAGAAGATAAAGGTGAACATACCGTGTGGTCCGATCTTCTTCCCGTTCAATTCGGCGAGGATCAACAACGAGCACAAGGCGTGTCTCGACGAGATCGCGCTGCGATTGCAGCAAGATCCTCGAGGTTCAGTGGTGATCGATGGCCACCGCGACTCCTCTGAGCGCGTAGGCATATCGCTCACTCGCATTAACAACGCCAAGGCCTATCTGGTCACCGAGAAGGGCATCGACGCGGCCCGCATATCGTTGCGGAACTTCGGCGATACCTGCGCGCACGAGTCGGGCGATCCGAACCTCAACCGCAGAGTTGAGTTCTACATCCTGCCCGATGGCGCTGTGATGGCCGGAGTTGATGAGTTGAAGAAATGCGCGAGCGGTTCTTCACCTCAGGTCATCACGACTGAGGAGCCCGCGCAGTCGGTCGATAAACCCCGAGCAACCCGGCGCGCTCCACGGCGCAGGGCGAAGAAGCCGGGCGAGCCGATCATCATGATTGGAAGCACGACAAACTAACTGAGGGTTCTGACAACTCAGATGGAGAGGCGGGACGGTCTTCGGATCGTCCCGCTTTTGTTATCTGGAAGGAAGGCGACAGGGCCACCGTAGTGCCCTAAAGCTGATGTCCTGATCTCCTAAGGACGGCTCGTTCCGAAGGGGAATTACGAAGGGGAAGCAGCAGTTGCCATCGAGGAGAGCAGGCCCAGGGTCGAGATTCCGGGGCGCCTTGCTTATGGTAGTACGCCATTTCAGAAGTATCCGAAGATATTCACTCAAGCTGAGCGCTTGTTCTGGATGTTATCTTGTTCAGTTCGGGACCTGTGATGGCGGACCCGGATCCACTGTCGCGCCCTTCGTTGAAAAGTTTTGGCCACCGAGCCGGGAGTCGCAAAAACGCAGACCGTTGCGCGTTTTATGACGCATAATTCGCTCAGTGGTAGTTACACCTTGCAAACATTTCACCACGATGGAGGATCAGGTTCATCTTCGATTGCTTGGTGATGATCGTGGGCATATCACTACGCACGGGCAGGTGCGCGACGCACCAGGGGCGGCCCACGCGTCCGCAAGTCGACTGTTGACGCGCACGCCGGAACCACCTATTCTCCTGCCTTCGCTGATTCAAATGCCGATCTATTGAATCCCTTGCCTCATTCTGCAATGAAGCGGGGTAAATTCATTCCGTGGAAGGAACCCAACAATGCCGATAGAACTCGAAGCTGTGCGCCCGATAGAGTTGGCCGAGGTACACGAAGCTCGTAATCGAATAGCTGAGACCATCGTGCGCACGCCGTTGGTCCGCCTCGAACTGGGACTTGACTTACCCGAGATCCACCTCAAGCTCGAGAACTTGCAGGCGACCAACGCCTATAAGCTGCGGGGCGCCGCCAACGCGGTAGGGCTGCTGTCAGAGTCCGAGCGCAAGCGGGGCGTGTGGACGATTAGCGCGGGCAATGCGGGGCAAGGCGTCGCTTATGCAGCACGCCAGGCGGGAGTGCCATGCACGGTCGTGATGATCGAGACCGCGCCGGAATCGAAGATCGAACGGATGCGGGCGCTCGGCGCAACGCTCGTCCCGGTGCCATGGG
>JBGPFL010000836.1:0-2936 GCA_041483295.1 Blastocatellia bacterium
CCACCCACTGCCGTGGGTGGAATTCGGCGAGCAGCATGTATCAGATTCAGTGTGACTGAGTACTAGCCCTAAACCCCTTCGTGTGTCGTGGTGTCTTTGTGGCAGGTCAGTTTTTCAGCATTCCAGATCTCTAACCAGGCTTACCAGCGACTCAATATACTTCGAAAGAGCGATGTCGCGGTCGATCGCCGGGACTCGCTCACGGATGCGAGCGTATACCCTGGCCAGGCGCGGGCTGGGACTGAGCGGCTTGAGGAATTCGAGGCCCTGCGCCGCGCACATAAGCTCGATGGCAAGAATCATCTCAACATTCCTCACTACGTCCACGAACTTCAATGCGCTGGTCATGCCCATGCTCACGTGATCTTCCTTGTTGGCCGAAGTCGGCAGATTCGTAACCGAAGCCGGATGCGCCAGCACGTTGTTCTCAGCTATCAGCGACACCGCGGCTACCTGCGCAATCATCAAGCCGGAATTGATTCCCGGGTCGGGACTCAGGAAGGCCGGCAGTCCCGAGAGGTCGGGATTCACCAATCGCTCGACGCGGCGTTCCGAGATCGTCCCGAGGTCGGCGACTGCTATCGCTGCATAGTCCAACGCCAGGGCGATCGGCTCACCATGAAAGTTCCCGCCTGAAAGCACCTCACCGGCATCGGCAAAGATCAGCGGATTGTCGGTAGCGCTGTTGATCTCGATCTCAAGAATCCTGCGCGCGTGAGCCAGCGCGTCGCGTACAGCCCCGTGCACCTGAGGCATGCACCGTAGTGAGTAGGCGTCCTGCACCCTCGGATCGACGGCGTGGTCACGATGCGATTCCCGAATCTCGCTGCCTTCGATCAGCTCGCGTAGTCGCCGCGCACTCTTCATCTGGCCCGGGTGAGGCCGCACCGACTGAATCTTGTAATCGAAGGCTACAGGCGTTCCCTTGAGCGCCTCGAGCGACATTGCTCCGGCCACATCAGCGGCATCGGTCAATCGCTCGGCCGCCAGCAGCCCAAGCGTGCCCACTGCCGTCATCGCTTGAGTGCCGTTGAGCAGTGCGAGTCCCTCTTTGGCTTCAAGCGTAACCGGCTCGATGCCTGCTCGACGCATCGCTTCAGAGCCCGAGATTCGCTGCCCCTGATAAGAGGCGTCGCCCTCGCCGACGACGACCTGAGCCAGGTGAGCGAGGGGAGCAAGATCACCAGACGCTCCGACCGAACCGCGCGACGGAATCACCGGGTGCACCCCCGCATTGAGCATTCGAATGAGAGTTTCAATGACGATCGATCGGCAGCCGGAGTAGCCCTTCGCCAGCACGTTCGCGCGGAGCACCATCATCGCGCGGGTCACACGCTCGGGCAGCGGTTCGCCCACGCCGCACGAATGCGACCTGACCAGGTTTACCTGTAGATCGCGGAGCTTTTCAGGCGGAATCGTGACATCTGCGAGCGCGCCAAAGCCTGTGTTGATTCCGTAGACCACTTCACCGCGTTGGATGATGTCCTCAACGAACCTGCGGGCGCGTTCGACGTTCTTGCGGGCGTGAGGCGACATCGCTACCTCTTCGCCATCGGCTACGGCATGAGTCTGTTCGAGGGTGAGTGATGATCCGTCTATTTCAACCATAATCGAAGAATCCAGTGACAGCGATGGTTCGAGTCATGCGAATCTATCACCTGTAGGTTGTAAGTCCAACCTCCAAGCGGAAAGCGGTGTGCGCCGGGCTGATCCTGCGCGCGCTGGAACGCTGCGATGACAAGGCCCTCGTCAGACCCGCCTCCTTCACGGCATGAAAGTAGATCGTCGTAGGCGGACCCTTGCCACTTGTCGTATAATAGCCTTGATTCATCACACGACGTGGGCTGCTTTGGTCGGCTGCCCACAACCTCAGGCGGTCAAGCACAAGTGCGGCAAGCGTGGACCGATAGATGTGGCCTAGACAACGAAAACAAAAGCCTATCGCGGAATCGGCCCTGATGCCCGACCCCGCAGAGCCTGTAGTCCTTGAAATGGGTCAGGCCGACCTCAACGAATGCTGGAGGTTGGATCAGCAATGCTTTTCCGACGGGGAGGCTTACGACCGGGAGACGATTCGCTACCTCCTGTCACACGACCAGTCCGTTTGTTACAAAGTTGTCACTAACAGAAGCGAAATGATCGGTTTTGTAGTCGGAATGGTCGAACCCGATGGCACCGGGCACGTAGTCGCGCTGGGGGTCAGTCCCAACCACCGTCGTATGGGACATGCCCGAGGCCTGATGTCTGCGGTTGAAGAGGGATTTCTCGGCCGGGGCATATCGACGGTTCGCCTCGAGGTTCGCACTACTAACAACGCTGCCCAGCAACTCTATCTCAACCTTGGGTTCAAGATCGTACGGCGCATGCCCCGCTATTACACGAGCGGCGACGATGGCTATCTGATGGTCAAGAGCCTGCTCTAGAGAATTCGCTCCTTACCCACGGTTGCACGCCTCGTCAGATTAATGGCTAAGAGGCGGGCAGACCGCGTATAGTGCCGCTATGAGCCTTGCAGTTCCAATAACCGAGGTAGGAGCCTTCTTCATGAAGACCGATCCTGTCCACGCCACATTGAATGAACTCGCGCGCCGGCTCGACGAGGCCGGCATCGATTATGCGATAGTGGGCGGAATGGCTCTCGGCTACCACGGATTCGTGCGAGTCACTCAGGACGTAGACCTCTTGCTGACCAGCGGTGGATATACAAGGTTCATAGAATCACTCGTGGGGTTGGGGTATGCCCCGCTGTTCCCGGGAGCGAGGAAAAAGTTTAAGGACACGCGGACGGGAGTCTCGATCGACATCCTCACTGCGGGCGAGTATCCAGGTGACGGAGAAGTTAAGCCGGTTGCCTTCCCCGATCCGGCGCACGTATTCGAAGTCATCGATGGAATTCGTGTGGCCCGTCTCGTCACGCTGATCGAATTGAAACTGGC
>JBGPFL010000837.1:0-2926 GCA_041483295.1 Blastocatellia bacterium
CGACGACAACCGGCGCCGCCTCGAGATCGCAAAGAAGAACCTCACACTCTCAGACACTCAATTCCGCCAGCGAGCCATCGAAGTGATCACCCGCGTAGAGCAGGCCTATTGGGACCTCGTGTTCGCGCTGCGAGATCTTCAAGTCCAGCTGGATGCGGTCGAGCAAGCCCAGATTCAAGTGGAGAGCAATAGGCGGAAGGTCGACCAGGGGATGCTGGCGCCGATCGACGTCGTCGCGGCTGAGAATCAAGTGGCCACATTCGAGCAGAACGTCTACACCGCCCAGGAGGGGGTCACTCGAGTTGAGAACACGCTCAAAGCCTTGATGCTGCCCGGACGTGCCGCGGAGATCTGGTCTAGAGCCTTGCTTCCGGTCAGCCCGGTTACACTGGAGCCGCCTCGGGCGCCGCTGGCTGAGGCGGTCGCGGCGGCGCTGGCGAATCGGCCAGAGATCCAACAACTCAAGACCAGCGCCGATATCAACGAAGTGAATGCGCGCTTCTTCGACGATCAGACAAGGCCGCAGATCGATCTGATTGGCGTCTACACTTCGCTCGGGCTTGCCGGCAGAGTTGCGAACCGCGGCCCTAATCCATTTACGGCGTCGACAATCGCCCTGCAGGACCGGGTGAACCAACTGTCGAAGCTCGCCGGACTCGCTGACTTACCGCCGACCTCATCGGGCTCGCTTCCGGGTTTTCTGATCGGAGGATCAGGCCAGTCGTTCATCAACCTGCTGGGGATGAACTTCCCAACTGCTCGCGCGGGCGTCCGCTTCTCCTTCCCGGTCGGCAATCGAACCGCCGAGGCGAATCTCGGAAGGGCACTGGCAGAAGGGCGCAGAATCAAGAACCAGCGCGAGCAGGCCGAGCAACTGATCGAGGCCGATGTCCGCAACACCATGCAGGCCGTTCGGTCGGCCGAGGCCAGACTTGCGGCTGCTTCTTCAGCGCGCTCGTCGTCGGACCAGCAGTATGAAAGCGAGCGACGCCGGTTCGACGCAGGACTCTCAACGGTGTTTTTGGTGTTGCAGCGCCAAACGGAGTTGGTTGGGGCTCGCGGGCGAGAGCTTCTGGCACAGACTCAGTTGAACAAGGCGATTGCTGAATATCAGCGCGCGACGGGCACGACGCTTGAAGTCAATAAGGTGACCGTGCTGACAGATAGGCAGCAGGCAGCAGGCAGTAGGCAGTAGGCAGTAGGCTGGAAGGCGGGAGGCAGTAAGCAAAGGTTTGTTCGGCCCCTTGAAGAGGCATTCTCATTTGAGGAAACGTCGATGGTTTAACGCCGTACGCAACCTTCTCTTGCAAGTCGAATCCTGCAAAGGCCACCCTTCGCCGCCTAGGCATAAAGGATTACACCTGTCACTGCTTGATGCCTCCCCGTACTGACTGCTGCCTGCTGCCTGCTGCCTGCTGCGTGCTGCTTATTTCACCTGCCCGCAAGCGGTCGGCGGCCGCACTCTCTCACCATCTCGTGAACTTTTGTGATTATCTTCTCTTCTGCTGCCGGAGCGAATGGAGCCGGCAAGTCGTAGAAGACCACCGCACCATCCGCCTCGTATCCCCCCTCTTTCAAGACTCGGGCTGAAGGAACGTACCCGAAGACGTCGTTACTGTAGCCGGCGACCCAGAGGCCGTTCGAACCCAACTCGCGTTTCAGGCGCAGAGCGTAATCGCTCACGACTTCGCCGGCCAGAGCGACCATCGTCAGCTCGGAACCGAACTGAAAGACCTGCGCCGTGTACTTAAGCTCGGATGGAAGGTTGCCGTCCCGTTTCAGCCGGGCCAACAGGCGCCTGGCGTGGCTGCGGCGGAACCGGTCGGGATCAGAGATCTGCTTCACCAGCTCCTTCTCAGTGGGTGCAGCGGCCAGCGGCAGCATGAATCTGTCGAAGGCAATCCTCAAGGGCCCGTGCACAGGCAAAGGAGAATTGCTCATCGCGCGGTCAACCGCCGCGGCGAGACTCTCGCCGTGACGCAGCGCCAGTTCTGCCGTGCCGTTGGGCTGAGGATTGATATCGCCTCCGCAGCCCATGACAAACAGAGCAGTCGCTCCAGGGTGCGCCTTCTCGAGCGCTGCTTGTGCGAAGCCAGCATAATCACCGGCGAATTTGTAGAACTCACCCGGCAATGCCGTGTTGTGGCAGGCGTACCCGAAGAGGATCGCGCGCACGCGGCCTTGCGGGGAGTCGACTCGCAGGACGGGCACATCGTGGTCTACGACGCCGTTCTTATCGCTTCCGAATTGAACACCATCCGGCCCGCGTTCGCGCCGGTTCACGCCAAACATTGCCTCGGACCTGGAGAAGGCGAGACGCGCCGGCGTCAGGTCTTTGAGGGCCTCATCGATCACGGCCACGAGCTTGTCTTCCAACTGGCGGCTATATTCATCGATGGCAGCCTTCTGTTTAGCGCTCAGCTTAGCCCCGCTCATCATACCCTCGAGCGAACCGTGCAGGGCCGGCCCGCAATGCGTGTGCGATGAGGTCAGCAGGAGGTGGGACCGCGGCAGGCCGAGCATCTGATGTACGCGCGTCGCGACAGGCTCGGCGATGGAGTGGGATAGACCGATTAGATCAGTGGTCACTATGACCACTCGCTTGCCGTGTTCGTCTTCCAGGGCGAGCGCTTTGGCGTAAAGATCCTGAAGCTTGCCCTGCGAGGGCTTAGCTCGCGAGGCATAGCCTGCCATCCAGAGCGAATGCTGCGGCGTTATGACAACCCTGGCAACGCCGGCCTTCCAACTGTGTGATGAAGCCGGGACCTGAGCGTAGAAGTCACGTGGCAAACTCCGGTCGAGTGCAGCCACCAGGATAACAGCTGTAACAAAGACGCGGGCGCGTCTTCTCATCTCTCTCAACATCGCCATAACAACTAGCTCGCACAAGCAGGGGGCATGAAGTAGTCGCATGTGTATATAGACG